>SFER01000093.1 GCA_004557195.1 Bacteroidales bacterium
GCATATATGCGCCGCTCAACGCGGAACATGAATATGCCTACGATGTAGGTGCTATTGTCGTTTATCTTCGTGGAATGAAAAATTGCCAAATTTCGCATTTGAAGAAAACGATAATAACACCTTGTCGAGCCTCCCTATAGCAACTGCCCGATCGTGGGGCTGTATGTTATAAACGGAAGAAGGCGCTCGATGTATGTATCGTGAAAGGCACGGTGGCAACTCGATGCCGCCGTTTCTCATGCCTTTCAACCACAAAGTTAATACGTTATTGCAACAAGAGCAAATTTTTCGCGAAAAATTTTCAGTCCCTTCCCCGGTGGCGCATTCCGCCACGCTCGGTCCGCTTCTTCGCTCATCAATAGGGACTTTCTAGTCTCCCCGGAATTTTGCGGCTCACACTATGTGAAAAAGCATGGATTTGGTGAATATTTTTGTGTCATGACACAGATTTGTACAGCAAAAATAGTCTATTTTGGCTAAAACGCAAAATTCGGAGCAATTTTTCTTCGCCATAGTCGTGTTTCTGTAGCCGATTTGCACTAATTTTGCAGAAAATATGAATTTATGGAAAGGAACAACCGCAAAGGCAATCGCCCCGACCGCATAGAGACATGTCGCGTGGAGGATGAAAACACGTCGCTGCTCGAATTTATGTTTGCCCACCTGGGCGGCTACACCAAGACCAAAGTGAAGTCGATGCTCAAGCACAGGCAATTTGCAGTGAATGGCGTGCCGACAACGCAATTCGATGCCGTGTTGCGCCGTGGCGACACCGTGTCGATAAATCACGACCAATCGTTCAAAGTGTTCAGCCACCCGAGGGTGAGACTCGTCTATGAAGATGAGCATATCCTTGTGATAAACAAGGGATATGGCGTGCTTTCGATGGGTACCGACCGAATAAAAGAGGGTACGGCATATTCGATAATGCGCGAATATGTGAAGTATAGCGACCCGCGCGCCAAGGTGTTTATTGTTCACCGTCTCGACCGCGACACCTCGGGCTTGATGCTCATTGCCAAGACCATGGAGGCAAAAGACGCGTTGCAACACAATTGGAACAACATGGTGCTTGAACGGAAATATGTGGCTGTTGTCGAGGGGGTTATGGAAAACGACGAGGGCACAGTGAAAAGCTACCTTGCCGAAAATTCAAAGTTTGAGGTGTTTTCTACCGACGACCCCGCTAAAGGACAACTCGCAATAACTCGCTACAAGACACTCAAGCGCGCCAACGGCTACTCGCTTGTGGAGTTGCAACTCGACACCGGCAGGAAAAACCAGATAAGGGTGCACATGAGCGACTTGCATCACCCGATTGTGGGCGACCGCAAATATGGCGCCGAGCATAGCCCTATCAATAGATTGGCGCTTCACGCCCTCACACTGCGATTCGTTCATCCGATAACCAAGCAGCAGATGTCGTTTGAGACCCCCATCCCGCAGCGTTTCGCGGCGATGGTGAAATAGGAGGCTGTGATGAGGCACGGGATTGCAGTGGTGGTTTTGTGGCTCGCTACAATCTGCACGGCAGTGGCAGGCGAGAGCATGAGCCGTGCCTATATCGATTATATCAATAAATACAAGGCGATAGCCATCGAGCATTGCCGCCTATATGGCATCCCGGCGAGCATTTCGCTTGCGCAGGGGTTGCTGGAGAGCGCTGCCGGACGCTCGCGCCTTGCCGTAGAAGCCAACAACCATTTCGGAATCAAGTGTCATGGCAACCGAGACGGCGGCTGTGTGGAGGAAAAAGGGGATTTGTACCGCAGTTATTCCGGCGCGGTGGAATCGTGGAACGACCATGCGCGTTTCCTCAAGCGAAAGCGATATTCGCGGCTCTACACCCTCAAAACTACCGACTACCGGGGCTGGGCGCGTGGCTTGAAGGAGTGTGGATATGCCACCGACCCGAAATATCCCGAAAAACTTATCTCCATCATCGAACGCTATCACCTCGATGATTACGACACAGGCGATGGCTCGGCACGAATCCGTCTCGAGGGGGATGAGACCCTGGAGCATGGCGCTGAGAGCGCGATAGCCATCGAGGTGGCAGCCGAGGTTGCCAGCCACACAATCGTGGAGCGCAACGGCTTGCATTGCATTGTGTGGCGTAGCGGCGACACCGTGGATGGTGTAGCCCATGAGTTTGGACTGTGTGCCGGCAAATTGCGCAAATTCAACGATATGGAGAAGGAAACCATGCCTCGCGAGGGCACACCGCTGTATCTGCAAGAGAAACCGAAGTCGCGCTATGGCGACACACCCGGCGAATATGTGGCATCGGAAGGGGAGACCTTGTGGGAGGTATCGCAGAAGTGCGGAATAAAGGTGAAATCGCTTGAGAAAGCCAACGACATGTGCAAGCACACTGTTTTACCACCCGGGATGGTGGTTCTGCTCCCATAATCGGCGAAACGGGGGCTGTTATTTATCTTCTTTTTCGATTATTTCCTCGAATTGTGCATCTTCAATCCATTCCTCGGCATTGAAGGGTGTGTCTTGTGCGGGAACCGACTCTCGCGGTTCGATAATCTCCTCAAATTCGGCATATTCGCTATCGTTGTGGCGTGTAGAGCGTCGAGTGTTGTTGCCGGCAGTGCGAGTGTTGCTGTTGTTGCCTGATGATGTGTTGCCGGGATTGTAGAATCCTCCGCCCATCTGTTCTGCCATGTTGCGCATCTCCTTATACGCCTTGCGCATCTTCCAGCCAACACGAATTACACGGATAAGCCCTATAATAAGGTAGTATCCGATAAAAACTGCCAAAAATGTTATAATAAACTCCATAATAGGAATGATTTATTGTTTCACTATACTACAAGCACAAAGCGTGCCACGGAGTTGACGCGTGTCAAATAGTCTTGTTGCGTGTAACAATCGACAACAGGATGTAGGTGATAATGGTCCATGCGAGACCCGCTGCCTGATACGACACAATGAAGATGACGGCACCGACGATGAGGATATAGCGCACAAAATTGTCGGCAAAGGCGAGATTCTTGAATTTGAGTGAGAACATGTGCAGGCGAGACACCATGAGGGAGCTGAAAAGCACCATCACTATTGCCATAATCCATGGGGTGAAGAATGTGGAATTGGCGTGCATCCAAGCACAAACGCCAATCCAGAAGAGGGCGTTTGCCGGCACCGGAAGCCCGATGAACGATGTCGTTTGGCTGTCGTCGATGTTGAATTTGGCAAGGCGTAGTGCCGCAAACACCGGTATTGCGAGCGATGCGACAATCCACGGCGAGAAAACGCCTTCGCAGGTGTTGAGCAGGATAGTGTTCCACATGAGCATCCCCGGGGCAACGCCGAAACTAACGAGGTCGGAGAGGGAATCGAGTTCCTTTCCGAGCGAAGAATAGGCGTGGAGCAGGCGAGCCATCATGCCGTCGAAGAAATCAAACACGGCGGCAGCGGCAATGCAGATATACACCATCTCATAGCCGTGTAGCGCACCGTAGCACTTGTCGTAATTGAAAGCGAACATGATTGCGAGGCAGCCCGACACGAGATTGAGGCAGGTGATTGTGTTGGGGATATTATTTTTTATAGTTTGAAAGAATTTCATAACACATTGATTTTTAGATGATTGATAAAACAATGGCGGACTCCCTATTTGAGTCTCGCCACCTGTGTGATATCGCCAATGGTTTTATCGCCGATTTTCACGAGGATTTCGGTTCCGAGCGGGAGGTAGATATCCACTCTGGAGCCAAATTTGATGAATCCCATGTGCTCGTCGAAACGGGCATCGCACCCCTCCTCGGCATAAGTGACGATGCGGCGTGCCACCGCGCCTGCCACTTGTCGCACGAGAACCTTATCCCCCTTGGGGGTCTCGATTACCACTGTGGAACGCTCGTTTTCGGCGCTCGACTTGGGGAGATAGGCAGCCTGGAAGCGTCCGTTGTGGTGCTTGGCATAGACCACCTTGCCCTCCACCGGATACCAGTTGGCATGGACATTAAACACCGACATGAAGATAGACAATTGGATGGTGTTGCACTTGAGCACCTCGTCTTCATACACCTCTTCGAGAGCCACCACGGTGCCATCGGCGCTTGCAAGAACTGCGTTCTTAGGGTCGCCTTTGAAATGGCGATGCGGCGAGCGGAAGAAATTTACCACCAACAGATAGAGGATTCCCGATATCACGGCAAACGAGATTGGAATCCACAGAGGGCGGATAAATGTGAATGCCGGGATGTTGATTACCAAGATAATGGCGAGCAATACCAGCAGTATGTTGAGACCTTCACGGTGAATTTTTACTTTCATTTATAAAAATATTTAGACAAAATATATGCAAAGTTAGTTTTTATTTATTTAAGTTGCAACCCAACAGCCGTAAATGTGAAAAAAAAGACAGAAAAACGGCTGAAAAAGGGTGAAAAATTAAATTATTCGTCGGCACGACTCTGCACAGCGGTGGGAATTTCGCCGAAATATGCCTTGTAGCATTTAGTGAAATAGGATGGCGAGCTGAATCCCACAGCATAGCACACCTCGGCGACGGTGAGGTTTTGCGATGCAAGGAGCGAATGGGCCTTCTTGAGGCGGATGTTGCGCACAAATTCGTTGGGCGAATAGTTGGTGAGAGCCTTGATTTTCCTAAAGAGTTGCACGCGGCTGAATCCCATCTGCGAGGCGATGTCCTGCACATTGAGTTCGGAATTGGCAATGTTTTCCTCGACAATGCGGCGGAAATCTTCGACAAAGTTTTTGTCGGCATCGATAACGGCATCCTTTTTGCCCGGCTTCTCGGGAATCGATATTCCCGACTCGGAGAAGTAGCGGAACAGCGCCTTGCGGTTGTCAATCAGGTTGGCAATGCGCGAGCGGAGCAACTCGGTGCTGAACGGCTTGGCGATATAGGAATCGGCGCCACACGAATAGCCGTCGATGCGTTGCCGGTCGAGCGCGCAGGCTGTGAGCATCAACACCGGGATGTGGCAAGTTTGGATTTCCGACTTCAAGCGGCGGCAACACTCAAGCCCGTCCATTCCGGGCATCATTACATCGCAGATTATGATATCGGGGACATATTTCATGGCGCGGCGTATTCCTTCCGAACCGTTGGCGGCTTCGAGCACGGTGTAGGTGTCGGAGAGCACATTGCCCACGTATGAGCGGATATCTTGGTTGTCGTCGATGATGAGCACCACAGGCTTGGAGGTGTCGAGTCCGGCATCGCACTCTTCCGGGTCGTCGCACACATCGACAATCTCGGTGGCGATTTCGCTGCTTTGACACACATCGCTCTCTTGCGGCATACACTCCACAAAGGGGAGGTTGACGGTGAACACAGTGCCCTGTTTCACACCGCTATCCACGGCAATTTTGCCTCCATGCATCTCGACAAATGCCTTGACAAGTGCCAATCCTATGCCGGAGCCGGAATGGTGGAGGTCGGTCTTGTAGAAGCGGTCGAAAATCTGGTTGATATGCTCGGGCGAGATAAGCGAACCGCTGTTTGCCATTGAGAATGTGATGAAAGGCATTTCGTTGAGCGTCTCTCGATACACCCGCAATGTTATCACACCATTTTCGGGAGTGTATTTCAGGGCATTAGACATGAGATTGAAGAAAATGCTCTCGAGTTTTGCTTTGTCGGCATGGGTGGTGAAACATTCGGCATCATTGGCAATTATGTCGTAATGAATGTGCCGCTTCACCAACGACCCTTTGAACGAATCGCTCCAAGTCTTGAAACTGCCCAGGATGTCGATAGGTTGGGGTGAGAAATCCATTTTGCCATTCTCATACTTTCTGAAATCGAGAATCTGATTCACCAATCGGAGCAAAATATTAGTGTTTTTATTCACAATTTCGAGAAGCGATCTCTGCCGGTCGGTGAGCGACTCGCTTTTGAGCAACTGATCCACTGGGTCGGAAATGAGGGTGAGCGGAGTGCGGAAATCGTGAGATATATTGGTGAAAAACACAAGTTTGGCTTGTGTAGCCTCCTCGAGTTCGCGAGAAAGTTGCACCAACTGCTCATTTTTCGACTCAAGTTCGTCGCGCTGCTCCCTCAGTTGGGCATTAAGACTGTTTTTCATCGACAAAGTCTTGGCGGCAAAAGCCAGCATAGCCACCACAAGCACCAAAATGATAAGGCTGGCATATAGCACCACAGTCTGCGTGTTGTAGCGTGTGGTGTAATCGGAAATTCGCATGTGCAACTTCTCGATGTTCCCTTCCTGAGCCGCAATCTGCCTTGTCTGCAAGATAAGTCCCTCGACACTCTTGGCATCCACCACCGCAGTTTCGAGAGCCACATTGCGGCTAAACGGCTTATTAAGCAGAATGCGCATCGCAATATCAAGCACCACGCCTCCATCTGTCGGATAGACAAACGAAGCCATCAACTTCCCCTGCTTGACCAGCCCCATGCCAAGGCTGTCGCCGGCAAGAGCGTCGATGCCTATAAACTTAATCTCATTCTCGCGATGCCTTGCCTTGGCGGCGACATAGGCGCCCATCGCCATCGGGTCGTTGTGGGCAAACACGAGGTCGATATTCTTGTGAATATTAAGAATAGAATCCATTTTATTATATGCCTCCTTCACCGTCCACAGCGCATCGACCGACGTTACTACATTAATGTTGGGATTCCCGGCAATACTCTTGGTGAATCCATTGTGTCGCCCTTGTGCCGGAGTCGAAGAGCTTAAGCCCCGAAATTCCACCACATTAATCGGCTTGGTAAACTGCGCCGAGATATATTTCCCCACCGCGTTGCCAATCTCATAATTATCGGCACCCACAAAAGCGGTGTATTTATCAGAAAGAATCTGCCTATCGACCACAACCACCGGAATGCCTTTTCGATAAGCCTCCTCGACAATAGGTGTGAGAGCCGCAGCCTCATTTGGCGCGACAATAATCAGGTCCACCTTATTGTCGATAAACCGACGAATGTCGGCAATTTGCTTCTCATTATTATCATCAGCCGAGCGGAAATCAAGATTAATCTTGCAAGAATCATCGTAGAGAACTGTCTGTCGGCGAATTTCACCATTCATCTGCTGTCGCCACTGGTCGCCGCTACACTGCGACACACCAATGTTGAATTCCCTCTTATTTCCGGTGCAGGAAACCATCAAAAGCACAACGGCAAATAACGACAAAAGAATATGAGCTATATTTTTCATGACTCAAAAATTACACCTGCGAAGCGCACCCCCATGGAATAGCATTGGTACACACAGTATCGCAGAAATTCACTGCAAAAATAGGAAAAACATCGATAAAACCGCAAGAAAAACAAAAAAACTCGCAAAAAATCCCATAAATAAAAAAAAATCACTACCTTTGCAACTCAAATCAGCAAGGAGTGATGCTCGAGTGGCTGAAGAGGCACGCCTGGAAAGCGTGTAATCGGCAAAACCGATTCCCGAGTTCGAATCTCGGTCGCTCCGCCCCAACACGCTAACAATCACCAAGTTAGCGTGTTTCTTTTTAAGGGATATTTCGCCCGATAGTTTAAAAAAAAGCCCTACTTTTACGATTTTTGCCGATTGATTGACGACCTTTTACGATTGTTGCAGACGATAGACTCGCAAAATACTCGCAAAAAACTCGTCGGAAATTATGAGGTTAAGTCTTTGAAAAGCAAAGGTTTACAAGGTAGGCATTTGTTAAACTATGGCAAACTTAAAAATTTACTTGGACATTCGTCACGTTAGCGTGAAAACCAAGGAAGCCGGACTCAAAGTCACCGTGTTCCACCACGGACGCACCGCCTACATTCCTTTAGGCGTTAGTCTAAAACCTGAAAATTGGGACGTTACTACCTGTGCGGTAGTAAAACACCCACGTCGCAAAACTCTCAACGAAGAAATTAAGACGAAAGTCGCAGAGTATCAACTTGCTTTGACACAGCTTGTTGCAAAGTATGACGTTGATACACTTAGCGTCAACGAGCTTAAAGATATGCTTGTTGATTGGAAGAACAGCGACAAAATCCGCATTGACGACAACTGCGTGATGAGCGTTTTCGGTCGGTTTATGGAACATAAGACCGGACGCACCAAAAACCTCTACGAGTGCACCGAGAAGAAAATTCGGGCATTCCTCGGCAATGAGGCTGACCGTCTGCGTTTTGAGCAAGTGAACGTGGAGTGGCTTCACCGCTTCAACGACTACCTTGCACAAACCGCTCCCTCTGCAAACTCACGCAGTATTCACATGCGCAATTTCCGTGCAATCTTCAACTATGCGATTGACAACGAGATAACCACAAATTATCCGTTCCGTCGCTTCAAAATCAAGGGCGAGCCTACACGCAAACGCAACTTTGACGTGGAGACCTTGCGAGCCATTTTCAATGCCGATGTGCTCGACCCTTGGATGGTGCGTTACCGTGACTTGTTCAAGCTCACGTTTATGCTCATCGGCATCAACTTCGTGGACCTTTGCAACCTTAAAGACGTAAGAAATGGTC
>SFER01000094.1 GCA_004557195.1 Bacteroidales bacterium
ATAAAAACGATTTCAACCCGGTGAGCACAGGCGTGGTGTCGCTCGGAATTACCCCCGACGCACGCGGAGCCTCGCTCGGCGATGCGGGCGCGGCGACCGACCCGGATGTGAACTCGCAATTTTGGAACACATCGAAATATGCGTTTGCCTATTCCCAGGCAGGAGTGTCGCTCAGTTACACACCATGGCTTCGCAAACTTGTGAATGACATTTTCCTTGCAAATCTTTCCGGCTATTGGAAATTGGGCAGCGGCGACAACCAAGCCATTAGTGCGAGCCTCCGCTATTTCTCGCTCGGCGAAATCACGATGACCGACAATGAGGGGAATCTACAATCGTCGATTAACCCCTACGAAATGGCTTTTGACCTTGGCTATTCGCGCAAACTTTCGGAAAAATACTCTATGGGTGTGGCATTGCGCTATATCTACAGCAACCTTGCCTACAACGACGCATCATCGGGCGAGGAGCAGAAAGGCGGCTCGGCATTTGCCGTCGATATCAACGGTTATTACACTACCTACCCGGTTATCGGGCGCAATGAGTGCCAATGGTCGTTTGGATGGAACATCTCGAATATCGGTAGCAAAATATCTTACAACGGCGGCAACGATGTGGCGTTCCTCCCCACCAACCTCAAGATAGGTACCACTTTCACATTCCCGATTGCCGACTACAACAACTTGTCGTTCTCGCTCGACTTGAACAAACTTCTTGTACCGACACGCCCTCGCCTTTCGGACTATGAGGACGACCCCGACGGACAAGCAAAATATGAGGACGACCTCCAGGAATGGAAAGATATGTCGCCGATAAGCGGCATCTTCAAGTCGTTTACCGACGCACCCGGTGGCGCATCGGAGGAGTTGAAGGAAATCAACTACTCGATAGGCGCGGAATATTCCTACAACCAGCAATTTTTCCTCCGCGCCGGCTATTTCCACGAGAACGCAATGAAGGGTAATCGCCAATATTTCGGCTTCGGTGCCGGCTTCTCGCTGAATGTGGTGAAACTCGATGCTTCCTACATGATTGCGACAGCGCAAAGCAGTCCGCTCGACCAGACATTGCGCTTCACCCTCACATTTGACATGGATGGACTTAAAGACATCCTCGGACGCCGCTAAACTATACAGCCATGGGAAGCAAGATAAGAGTGGGAATGGGATTTGATGTTCATCGTCTTGTAGAAGGGCGCGAACTGTGGATAGGCGGAGTGAAAATCGAGCATAGCAAGGGTTTGCTCGGACATTCCGACGCCGATGTAGTGATTCACGCACTTTGCGACGCGATGCTCGGAGCCGCCAATTTGCGCGACATCGGCTTCCATTTTCCCGACAAAGACCCGAAATATAAGGGAATCGACAGCAAGAAACTACTTGCCGAAGTGAAAGAACTGCTCGCCGGCAACGGATGGCAACTCGGCAATGCCGACATCACCATCTGCGCCGAAGAGCCGAAAATGAACCCACACATTCCCGCAATGCAACACGCAATGGCACAATGTGTGGGATGCCCCGACGAGGACATTTCGATTAAGGCTACAACCACCGAAAAACTCGGCTACACAGGTCGAGGCGAGGGAATCGCAGCCTATGCCACCGTGCTCATTGAGCGCATCGAGAAATAACACATCATGATATGAAACGCTTTATTATTACCGCACTTGCGGCAGTTGTGGCATTAAGCCTCAACGCCCAATCAACCGACAAGAAGAGTGCAAAAAAGGATGGACCTTGGATTGAAGTGAACGGAGGTGTGAGCATCTCGAGCCTCAGCCGCATGAAAGACCACACAGGGTGGCACCTTGCGGCAATGTTTGAAACTGCAGCCAACAACAAGGGGGTGTATGTGAATACCGGCATCGCATACCGATTTAGAGGTGCAAGCGCTGTGGAATACAGCCAGCGAGAGGATATCAACTACCACGCAATGGAACTCCCTGTGAACATAGGCTACCGCTACCGCTTCAACAAGAAAATTGCCATTTTCGGCGAATTAGGACCGTATCTCGCCTATTGTTTCGGAGGGAAAACACATGTGCGCCGCGGCGATTGGTATGACCAGGAGTATGACACATTCAGCGAGCAGGTGCCACTCAACCATTTCGACTGCGGTATGGGAATAAAAGTGGGCGCAGAACTATTCGGGCGCATACCTGTATCGGCAGGATATATGTTTGGATTCCGCGACATGGGATCGAATCTTGATTATGAGCGCAACTTCACTTGCCTTACCGTTTCGGTAGGGTACCGATTTAAATTATAACAGCGATGAAAAAGATTATTGCAATGTTGCTTGTGACAGTGAGCACACTCTGCGCAAGCGCGAAAGGAGAACAGTACATGACCCTCGAAGGGGGTGTGGGCGTAGCGAGCATGAGCAAACTCGACTCGCGCACCGGATTCCACCTTGGTGCAATCGCCGAGTTTCCACTCGCCAATGTAGATGACGGCGGATATGTGAATATCGGAGTGCTATTCAAGCTCAAAGGCGCGGAGAAAGAATACAGCGGGCTCGAAGCCAAAGTGAACCAATATTGCTTCGATGTGCCATTGCACATAGGCTACCGCTACCGCTTCAACCCCGGGTTTGCCCTCTTTGGCGAAATGGGACCCTATTTCGGCATCGGGTTGTTTGGCAAGACTTGGGCAAAGTCGGGAAACGAAAAAGTGAAAGCCGACACCTACAGCGACCTGGGCGGAGTGAAGCGCTTCGACTTCGGCATGGGCTTCAAGATAGGAGCCGAAGTGGCAGGATGCGTTCCCATAGCAATAGGATATGATTTCGGCGTGCTCAACGTGAACAAAGACGGAGAGCCGGCGATGCGAAACAGCTACCTGTCGTTTTCGGTGGGCTACAGATTCAGTTTGTGAGCATCACCGGCGGCTGCAAGGGCACGGAGTTGATTGTAAGGAACCAAGAAGAAATCGCGGTCGTGCAAGTGGCGATGCGGCACAGTGAGCGCCGGAGAGTCGAGCACCACCCCTTCGATGTCCATAATGTCGATGTCCACAATGCGGTCGGCATAAGAGCCATCGGGATTGCGGTGGCTGAGCGGCGAGATTTTGCGCTCAATGCGTTTCACGGTGTCGAGAATATCTTCGGGAGCGAGAGAAGAGCGGACAAGTACACCGATATTGAGAAACATATTGGGGGATGAGAAGCCCCAAGGCTCCGACTCCACAATGTCGCTGCGCAATGCAGTGCACCCAAAAGCCGCCTCTATCTCGGAGATAGCCCTTTCGATATTGGCGACGCGGTCGCCGAGATTAGTACCTATGTTAAGATAGACATTCATGAGAAAACAAAAGCGGCTGCACACCAAGAGATGGGCAGCCGCAATATTATGTAACCGTTAGAGAGATTTCTTGATTTCCACTTCCTCGTAGGCTTCGATAACGTCGCCCACCTTCACATCGTTGTAGCCGGCGATATTAAGACCGCAATCGTAGCCGAGAGCCACCTCCTTCACATCGTCCTTGAAGCGCTTGAGGCTACCAAGTTCGCCTGAATAGACCACGATACCATCGCGAATGAGGCGCACCTTGCAGCTGCGCTTGATTTTGCCATCGCGGACGATAGCACCGGCGATAGTGCCCACCTTCGAGATGTGGTAGGTTTGAAGCACTTCGGCATTGCCGACCACCTCCTCCTTGATTTCGGGAGCGAGCATACCTTCCATAGCCGATTTCACATCCTCGATAGCGGCATAGATGATAGAATAGAGGCGGATTTCGACACCTTCACGCTCGGCAGCCTTCTTGGCAGCGCCCGAAGGACGCACCTGGAAGCCGATGATAACGGCATCGGAAGCGGCGGCGAGGGTAACATCGCTTTCGCTGATAGCACCCACAGCCTTGTGGATTACGTTCACCTGGATTTCCTCGGTGGAGAGTTTAATCAACGAGTCGCTGAGAGCCTCGATAGAGCCATCGACATCGCCTTTGACGATGATGTTAAGTTCCTTGAAGTTGCCGATAGCACGGCGGCGACCGATTTCCTCGAGGGTGAGGTGAGTTTGAGTGCGGAGCCCGAGTTCGCGTTGCAACTGTTCGCGCTTATTGGCAATTTCGCGAGCCTCTTGCTCGGTGTCCATTACATTAAACTTGTCGCCGGCAGTCGGGGCGCCGTTAAGACCGAGGACGAGAGCCGGAGCCGAAGGACCTGCCTCCTTGATGCGTTGGTTACGCTCGTTGAACATCGCCTTCACCTTACCGTAGTGAGTACCTGCGAGGATGATGTCGCCAACGCGGAGCGTACCTGTCTGCACGAGGAGAGTAGCCACATAGCCGCGACCTTTGTCGAGCGACGACTCGATGATAGAGCCGACAGCCTTGCGGTTGGGGTTAGCCTTAAGGTCGAGCATTTCGGCTTCGAGGAGCACCTTTTCCATGAGTTCATCCACTCCGGTACCCTTCTTAGCCGAGATTTCTTGCGACTGATATTTACCGCCCCAATCCTCGACGAGGTAGTTCATATTTGCGAGTTCCTCCTTGATTTTTTCGGGGTTAGCGGCAGGCTTATCGATTTTGTTGATAGCGAAGATGATTGGCACACCGGCAGCGCTTGCGTGGTTGATAGCCTCGATAGTTTGAGGCATCACATTGTCGTCGGCAGCGACGATAATGATAACGATGTCGGTAACCTTAGCACCGCGGGCACGCATAGCGGTGAAAGCCTCGTGGCCCGGAGTATCGAGGAAAGTGATACGGCGGCCATCGGCGAGTTTCACGTTGTAGGCACCGATGTGCTGAGTGATACCACCCGCCTCACCGGCAATCACATTGGCGTTGCGGATGTAGTCGAGCAACGAAGTTTTACCATGATCGACGTGACCCATTACGGTGACGATAGGCGGACGCTGGATGAGATCGGCTTCATCGTCCTCCTCTTCCTGGATAGCCTGAGCCACCTCGGCGCTCACATATTCGGTTTTGAAGCCAAATTCCTCGGCAACAATGTTTATAGTTTCGGCATCGAGGCGCTGGTTGATAGAAACCATCACGCCGATGCTCATACAAGTGGCGATAACCTGGTTGACATTCACGTCCATCATCACAGCGAGGTCGTTGGCTGTAACAAATTCGGTGATTTTCAACACCTTGCTCTCTGCTGCTTCTTGTTCGGAAGCCTCGCGCTCACGTTCGGCGAAAAGTTCGCGTTTCTCCTTGCGCCATTTCGAAGCCTTCTTCTGTGGCTTGTTGGTGAGACGTGCGAGAGTCTCTTTAATCTGTTTTTGTACCTCCTCCTCGTTAACTTCGGTTTTCAACGGGCGGCGGTTTTTCTCTTTCTTAGAGCCTTGAGCGGCAGCATTATTGTCTCTGTTATTTTTGTTTTTGCCACCTTTTTCGCGCTGAGGATTGTTGCCAATCTGGTTGGCGCTTTTCTCGATGTCGATTTTCTCGGAATTGATGCGTTTGCGCTTGCTGCGACCCGAAGCGGAATCGCCGTTAGCTGCAGCAGCGGCATTGCGAGCCTTCTCCTTGTCGATGCGCTCCTTGCGACGCTCCTCCTTGCTCTTCTTCTTGGGGCGAGTTTGCGAATTAATAGCCGAGAGGTCGATTTTGCCCACTACATTGATAGAGAGACCGGTTTTTGGAGTGCCGAGAGTGAAAATTTCCTCTTTTGGTTCCTCGGTTTTGGGAGCCGGAGTTTCGGCAGGCTTAGGAGCCGGTTTCTGTTCCTGCTTGGGAGCGGGCGCAGGCTGAGCGGGGCGTTGCTGCGGCTTTTTGGGCTGCTCAGCAGGCTTTTGTTCTTTCGGCTTGGGCTGAGGTTCCTGCTTTTTGGGCTGCTCGGCGGGTTTCGGAGCAGGTTTCTGCACCGGTTTAGGCTCTTGTTTCACCTGTGGCTTCGGCTCCTGCTTTGGGGCAGATGCGGGCGCATCCTTTTGCGGTTGCGACTTGCGAGGCTCATCGAGATTGATTTTGTCGATAACTTTAGGTCCTTTCAACTCCACAGTTGTCGTAATCTCTACAGGTTTATCCTCCTTAGGCGTGGCGACTTTCTTCTCCTTCTGACGTTCCGAAGAGAATTTTTCCGATTGATGCTTAGTGTCCATATCGCTTTTGAAAGCCTTCACGAGCATCTCGTAGGCATCGTCGGAGATTCGCGTGTTGGGACCGGAGTCAACGGTAATGTTTTTCTTGTTGAGGAACTCAATAAGGGTTGAAATACCCACGTTCAGGTCTTTTGCTGCTTTACTTATTTTAATCGGCATATTTAATTAAGAGAATTGTTTTGAAATAAAGGAAAAAAGAATAAAATGGAGTTGAGAAGGAGTCCCGCACGAGGCGGGACTTATAGATTAGTCCTCAAATTCCGCCTTGAGGATTCTGATGACATCGTCAACAGTGTTTTCTTCAAGGTCGGCTTTCTCGATAAGTTCTTCCTTTGGAGTGTTGAGCACCGCCTTGGCAGTAGCGCAACCCATATCCTTGAGAGCTTCGATAACCCAAGTGTCGATTTCGTCGCTAAATTCGTCGAGATAGATATCCTCTTCGTTGTCGTCGAGGTCGCGGTAAACATCGATTTCGTAGCCGGTGAGCATCGAAGCGAGTTTGATGTTCAATCCGCCTTTACCGATAGCCTGAGCCACCTCTTCCTGGCGGAGGAACACCTCGGCGTGTTTCGACTCCTCGTTGAGACGGATAGAGGAGATTTTGGCAGGGCTGAGGGCGCGCTGGATGAAGAGAGCGGGGTTGGTAGTGTAGGGAATCACATCGATGTTCTCGTTGCGGAGCTCGCGCACGATACCATGGATGCGGCTACCCTTCACGCCGACGCAAGCGCCAACCGGGTCGATGCGGTCGTCGTAGGACTCGACAGCGATTTTGGCGCGCTCGCCGGGGATGCGGGCAACAGCCTTGATGAGGATAAGTCCGTCGTGGATTTCGGGCACCTCGAGTTCAAAGAGACGGCGCAAGAAGGCCTCGCTGGTGCGAGACACCATGATTTTGGGATTGTTGTTTTTGTTATCCACACGGTCGATAACGGCTCTCACAGTGTCGCCCTTGTGATATTGGTCGGTGGGAATCTGCTGGTCGCGGGGCAAGAGAAGTTCGTTCTTGTCGTCGTCGAGGAGCAGAATCTCCTTTTTCCATAATTGGTACACTTCGCCGGTAACCAATTCGCCTTCGAGGTCTTTAAATTTGGTATAAACGGCATCTTTCTCGAGGTCGAGGATTTTGGAAGCCAAAGTTTGACGAAGGTTGAGGATAGCGCGGCGGCCGAATTTGGCAAAATCTATTTTCTTAACGTGCTCCTCGCCCACTTCGCAGTCGGGGTCGGGATCGTCGGGGTCGTTGTGAGCGTCGGTAACAGAAATCTGCTTGTTGGGGTCTTGGACTTCACCGTCGGGGACCACTTCGAGATTCTGATAGATTTCACAGTCGCCCTTATCGGGGTTCATAATCACGTCGAAATTCTCGTCGGAGCCAAACATTTTAGCGAGCACGCTACGGAAAGACTCCTCGAGGACACTAATCATAGTGGTTTTGTCGATGTTCTTAAGTTCTTTGAACTCCGCAAATCCATCAACGATGTTGATAGTTTCTTCTTTTTTTGCCATAATTCTATTTAAACTGAATTAAGTATTTAGTATATTTTGTTTCGTTATAATTCAAAGTAACAGTTTCCTCCACCATCACGGGGCGTTTTTCGCCCGGACGCTTCACTTTCTTGGCTATGGTGATAGCGAAAGAGTCGTCGCCCACCTCGGAGAGAACACCTTTGAGTTTCTCGCCGGCAGAAGTGAGCACCTCGACCTCGTTGCCGAGGTTTTTCTCATATTGAGCTTTCACCTTGAACGGGGAAGTGAGTCCGGCGCTCCCCACTTCGAGTTGATAGTCGTCGATGTCGCCATCGAAATGCTCCTCGATAGCGCGGTTAAGGTTGGCGCAAGAGTCGATATCGACGCTTTCCATGCTGTCAACCTCCACAACAATGCAATTATTCTTGTCGATAGAGATATCCACAAGAAACAAATCGGAATCGACCAACTGCGATTCGACAAACTCTTTTAAATCGTTTTTATTAATCATGCGATGGAGTGCCAAAAAATAATAAAAATGAGGGAGCAACCTGCCCCCTCCTAATTCTTTGCAAATATACAACAAAAAGCGACAAAATGCAACCGAAAGCCTCAAACAGCAGGGAAAAGAGGGGCACTTATAGAAATATTTATATTTAATTAACACTTATCGGCAATAAAATGGGCGAGATAGCGGCACATCTTAGCAAGATTTAACACGGAGAGGAGCGATATACGCATCCGAGGCATTGGGCAAATACAAATTTGTAATAAAAAAAGACGAGAATTCGACAAAATTCCCGAAAAAACGAGCCGAAATAAATGCACTATTACGAGTAGAATTGTTATCTTTG
>SFER01000095.1 GCA_004557195.1 Bacteroidales bacterium
TTTTATACGAACACCGCCTCCGGCAAAACGGTCGAGGAGCTGTATAACAAGATCTACAAGCCGCACTACTGCCCGGATACATGGTACTATTTCGAGGGGAAACCCGTAATCATCGCGGTCCAGGAAGAATGCTCCCCGGAAGCACAG
Organism: Bacteroidales bacterium; assembly: GCA_004557195.1. Classification (GTDB taxonomy): domain Bacteria; phylum Bacteroidota; class Bacteroidia; order Bacteroidales; family Muribaculaceae; genus W0P31-042. The sequence goes on from SFER01000095.1 coordinate 148, forward strand.
GCGTTTTTCAACATCAAAATGGCACAGTGGCCGAACGAACCGGACAAGCAGGGCGGCTGGCCATGGATGGATTTCACAAAACCGCAGCGTGTATTCGAAAATCTGCGTGGAGAGGCGGAGGTCATCAACGTCTCCGTGGCACAGCATCCGCAGCTTCGATTCGGTGATTCCGTCCTCTATGGCGAAACCGGAAACTGCGGCAGAGCGTATCATGACGGCGCGAACGATCCCGATCCCAAGGCGTTTCTCGGCGGCGCGAATTTCGGCGAGCAGTTTGCCCGTGCCATCAACTACGAGCCTGCATTAGATTCTCGCTTAGGGCTTTTCATCGCGAACTGATTAAAAATTAAAAATGTTTCGAGAACCACCGCTCCGCAGTGGTTCTCTTTTTCCACCCCGCCACACCAGCGCACCCCTCTCCGCTGCGCTGCAGCGCAGCGCCCCCGCCCGAGGCGAAGCCGATGCCCAAAGGCGGACATTTCCGCCACCCCGGAGGCGGTGGCAGCCGTGCGTAGCCCCGTATTTCGCCGACCTGGGCGTCGGCGACATGCGGGGAGCACGAGCCCGCACATATACATCGCCACCCCGGAGGTGGTGGCAGGCTGTCCCCCACGACACAGCACACCACACCCATTAGGCAGGCCGTCCCCACCGATAGCGTACCCCTCTCCGCACTCCGCTCTCCACCGCGCTGCAAAGCAGCGCAAGCCCTGCCATCGGGGCACACGCACCTTGAATCCCCTTGCCGACCGAGCCGCCGCTCCAAGCAAGCCCAATTTCCATCATCCAACAGCAGATGCACCACAGGGCGCAGTGCAACACCCGCACCTCCACCGAGGCGGAGACGAAGACCAACAGCGGACATATCCGCCACCCCGGCAGGGGAGGCTGCCGTGCGCAGCCCCTGCCGGGGTGCCCTTAGAAGATTTTGTTGAAGATTTTGGTGGTGGCGCCGAGGTTGCTCTTGATGTAGCGGGCGGCGGTAGCTCCCGTTTCTGCAAGGTAGGAGCTGTCGGTGAGGAAGCGGTCGGCAAGCGTGGCGTAGCCCTCTTTGTCGCTGATGCTGAATGCTCCGCCTTGTGCTATCAAGTCTCGCGCCTCTTTGAATTTGCTATAGTTGGGTCCGAAAACCACCGGAATGCCATATACGGCAGCCTCGTTGATGTTGTGGATGCCCACTCCGAAGCCTCCGCCTATGTAGGCTGCGTTGGCATAGCGATAGCACGACGAGAGTATGCCGAAGCAGTCGATGATGAGTATGTCGCCGTCGATTTTGTCGCCGGGTTTGAGGGTGGAGTAGCGCAATGCCTTTCGCTCGGAACGGGAGATAATCGACTTGATGTGTTCTTCGCTGATTACATGCGGTGCAACGATGAGTTTCATTTCCGGGTGGCGGTTGAAGTGCTCATATACGATTTCTTCATCCGGCTCCCACGAACTTCCCATTATGAGGGTGAACTGTTTCTCGGCAAATTCCTTCACTGCCGGGAAGTCGGAAGTAGAAGCCATGATGTCGGTAACCCGGTCGAAGCGAGTGTCGCCTGCCACCACTGTGTTGTTCACGCCGATTCCCTCAAGAAGTCGCTTTGATTCATCATCCTGGATAAAGAGCGTGTTGAAGCAGCCTAGCATCTTGCGGAACATCCCGCCCCACGGCTTGAAGAAAATCTGTCCGGGGCGGAAAATTGCCGAGATGATATAGGTGGGCACGCCGGCAGACTTGAGTTGGGAGAGATAGTTGCCCCAGAACTCATATTTCACGAAGATAGCCATTCGAGGTTGCACTGTGGAGACGAATCGGCGGGCATTCTCGGGCGTGTCAAACGGCAGATAGCACACCGCGTCGGCTCCGTTGTAGTTTTTGCGCACTTCATAACCCGAAGGGGAGAAGAATGTGAGCAAAATCTTCTCATTCGGGAAGTTGCGCTTAATCATTTCGATGAGCGGACGCCCCTGCTCAAATTCTCCGAGTGATGACGCATGAATCCATATCGGCTTGTCGCCTTTATCAAGTTTTTCCGCTATGATATCGAAAGTGTGTTTCTGCCCTTCTATCATCAGGCGAGCCTTCTCCATCTTCATCGAAGCGAGTTTCACACCGTTCTTATATAGCCGTATTGCAAGATTGTATAATGGATTCATTTGTTCTAAAGTTGATTAGTAAATATTTGCGATTCTTTGAGTTTTGTCGGTTTTATGTTTCAGCAGGTTGTCGTCGAGATACACTCGTAGCAGAAGTTTCTGTGAGAATGCAAAACTGCCTTTGGCGGCAAAGAAGTCGAGTGCGGCTTCGAGATTCATGAAGTGGTTGCGCATAATGTAGGCATACACCTTCGTGCGGTTGACAAAAGATGCCTGATAGACCGGCTGACCCATGTCGAGGCGTGCCCCGAAGGTGGGATAGAGCGTAAACAACTCCTTGCCGACATACAGAGTGTTTTTCAACCCAAGCCAATGCCATTCGGCAGCCGCATCGAGCCAAAAGCCGCATTTTGTTTGCCATCCGCCGTACAATCTGTATCTGAGCAGCTCAACAACGGCTCCCGCTTTCACTGATAGCGAGTCGAGCGCAGTGCGATTCGATAGATTCACACCGAAATAAGGGTTGGCGATGATATTATCCACGATATATTCATCATCCGAGGGATGCGATGTCTTGGCAAAGTGGTTCATCATTGCGTGTGCGCCGATGTTGAAGATGCCGCCGCGTGGCGACCATTCGCCCGAAGCGTTGATGTTGAAAGCCTCTCGGCGGCTCTCGCTCTGCATACTGCGCCAGTCGATAAACGCCTCAAAGAAGCCGTTGCTGTGGACATATTGCACCAGCGCACCGCGAATGTTGCGCTGGTTGTATTTCAGCGAGTCGCTCCAAAAAACATCCGGTTGCTCCCGCAGCAACTGAGTGCGCGGAAACATACCAAATGAGAAGCGGAGAGCGGGAGTTTCGAAGCGGTAGTAGAGGGTGGGGGATATCTTGTAGCCATCCCATTCGCTCCCTATCGGCTGCTTCCACACAGCTCCGCCCATTATCCGATGCTTGCCATCGAGCGCAATGCCGATTTCGGGGGCGAGCACGGTTTGGAAAGTGGTTTTGGTCGGTTCGTATTTATCTTCACCCTCGCGGTTGTCGAAGATAGTACCGAAATCCACGCTCCATTTAAAATCTTGGGCAGCAATCGCCATCGGAAGGAGAACGACTGCTGCCACAAATAGTATTTTGGTGATATTACGCATTTATCGGCTTGATATTTTCGATTGCAATCTTGATTCGTGCGATTGTCTCCTCCTTGCCCATAAGTTCGGTGATATCAAACATGTGCGGACCTTTACATTCGCCCACCACAGCGAGGCGGAAAGCATTCATCACATTTCCGGTGTGGTATTCGTGGGCTGTAATCCACGAAAGCACAATGTCTTCGGCGTTTTTCGACGAGAAATCCTCGATGCTCTCAAGCAAATCGATGAGTTCGCCCATGATGCGTGGAGTGTCTTCCTTCCAGCGTTTCTTGATGTCTTTTTCGGCGTAGGAACCGGGGCGCACAAAGAAGAAAGCGGCTTGTTCCCACAGGTCTTTAACAAAAGAGATGCGGCTTTTCACCATCCCCACGGCTTTTGAGACGTAAGCCTTGTCGAAACCGCTCACGCCTTTGTCGGCAAGTATCGGAGCGAAGAGGTCGGCAAGTGTGTCGTCGTCGATTTCCTGGAGATATTTGTGGTTGAACCATTTACCTTTCTCGAAGTCGAATTTGGCACCGCTGCGCGAGCAATGGTCAAACGAGAACGCCTCCACGAGTTCGTCCATCGACATGATTTCGCGGTCGTCGCCGGGATTCCAGCCAAGCAAGGCGAGGAAATTGATTACAGCCTCGGGGAGATAGCCCGACTCGCGGTAGCCCGACGAGATTTCGCCGCTCTTCGGGTCGTGCCATTCGAGCGGGAACACCGGGAAGCCGAGACGGTCGCCGTCGCGTTTGCTCAATTTGCCTTTACCGTCGGGCTTGAGAAGCAACGGCAGGTGGACAAATTGCGGCATAGTGTCGGTCCACCCGAAAGCCTCGTAGAGGAGCACGTGGAGCGGAGCCGATGGCAGCCATTCCTCACCGCGGATTACATGCGACACCTCCATGAGGTGGTCATCGACAATGTTTGCGAGGTGATATGTGGGGAGGTCGTCGGCACTCTTGTAGAGAACCTTATCGTCGAGAATCGAAGAATTGATTTTCACCTCGCCACGAATAAGGTCGTTGACCACAATGTCGCGGTTTGGCTCAATCTTGAAGCGCACGACATATTTTTCGCCGGCATCGATAAGCGATTTCACCTCATCGGCAGAGAGGGTGAGGGAGTTGCGCATCGAGCCGCGTGTCGAGGCATCGTATTGGAAGTTGGCTATCTCGTTGCGCTTAGCCTCAAGTTCTTCGGGGGTGTCGAATGCGATATACGCCTTCCCGGCATCGAGCAGTTGCTGAGTGTATTTGCGGTAGATGTCGCGGCGTTCCGATTGCTTGTAGGGACCATAGGCACCACCTTCGCGCACTCCTTCGTCAATTTTAATCCCGAGCCATGCAAGAGCCTCGTTGATATAGTCTTCGGCTCCGGGCACAAATCTGTTGGAGTCGGTGTCTTCGATGCGAAGAATCATAGTGCCCCCGTTTTGGCGGGCAAAGAGATAGTTGTAAAGCGCAGTTCTCACTCCTCCAATGTGGAGCGGTCCTGTCGGTGACGGTGCAAAGCGCACTCTTACTTTCTTTCCTTCCATATATTTTATGTGTAAATTGTCGTTTATTAAATCAGTTTGCAAATTTACTCTAAATGGGGGGAGTAACAAAGGATTTGTGCTAAATTCTTTCAAATGAATCGCGAAACGGCGCTATTTGGCATCGAAACTATAGGTTATCCCCAGGGAGAGATAGTTGTGAACCGACGAATAGAAGCTCTCGGTGTTGTTGTAGATTTCGATAGTGCGGCAAGCAGGAATGAGAGTAGTTGTCGCTGTGTGGTCATCGTGGCAGGTAACTGATTAACTCGTCGATTTGCTCTTGAGTTGTAGCCCAACTTGTAACGAGGCGCACCACAGTGTTGCACTCGTCGTAATGCTCCCAGAATGTGTAATCGACATTCGGTTTGATGTAGTTGAGCACATCATTCGGGAGGATTACAAATTGCTGGTTGGTGGGCGAATCGACATAGCAACGATAGCCGCGGTTGTTGAATTCGCGGCGCATGCGCATTGCGCAATCCACTGCGTTCTTTGATATGTTGAGATAGAGATTGTCGGTGAAAAGAGTGTCGAACTGCATTCCGAGTAGCCATCCCTTGGCAAGCAGTGCTCCGTGGCGCTTGATGAGCGGAATGGGCTTCTTTATGAGGTTGTGGTTGGTTACAACAACCGCTTCGCCAAACATGGCGCCCACTTTTGTGCCTCCGATGTAGAAAACATCGCACAACCGAGCAATGTCGGGGAGGGTGAGGTCGCTTCCTTCAGCCACGATGCCGTAGCCGAGGCGCGCGCCATCGATAAACAGGGCGAGGTTGAACTCCTCACACACCCTCTTGATAGCGGTCAGCTCGCTTTTGGTGTAGATAGTGCCGATTTCGGTGGGGTGGGAGATGTACACCATCCCTGGAGCCACCATGTGGCAGTGGGAATAGTGGTAACGGTCGGCATAAAAGTCGTTGCAGTATTTCTTGATGCCTTGGGCGGTGATTTTTCCGTCTTGGGCGGGAATCGTGAGCACTTTGTGTCCCCAACATTCAACAGCACCGGCCTCGGGACCGGAGATATGACCTGAATCGACGCACAGCACGCCATCGCAAGCGTCGAGCACCGCATCGATTACGAACGCATTGGTTTGTGTGCCTCCAACGAGGAAAAACACTTTTGCGTCGGGAGCATCGCAGGCTGCGCAAATTTTCTCGCGTGCCGACTGGCAAAGGTCATCGTAGCCATAACCCACCCGTTTCTCAAAGTTGGTTTCGGATAATCGCTTGAGAATGAGCGGATGACATCCCTCCATGTAGTCGCTGTTGAATCTTATCATTGTAAATCGAGTCTATTTACATTAAAAACAGAGCAAAATTACATAAAATCTTGTATTAATTGCATAATTCTGCCAAAAATTGATTTCATGACGATTTTTTATCACTCAACAAGAGCCATAAGCGCAGCCGGAATTGAGAGGCGGATGTCCTTGCTGTCGCATCTGATTGAATCGACAAAGTGCTTCCATTCGCTGCGATACACATCGTTCATGTGGGAGTTTGCGCTGTTATCCTTGCGAGCGCTGTAGGTCATGTTTGCCACCCGGTCGCACATCTTAACAAACGGAGCGTAGGGGGTGGTGCGAATCCCCTCGTAGTATCGTTCGTTGGCGCGCTCGGCTCGTGTACGCCCTTTCTCGTTGGTGAGCGCATACACGATTTCGGCGGCGATATAGGCTTGCGAAGGGCTCATGTATTCATTGGCGATGGCGGTTACATTGTTATATGTGAGCCGCGCGTCTTCGATGCTGTCGTGAAAATATGCCCCAAACACCAATGGGATAATCTCTTTTTCGTCATCCACCACTTCGTAGCCGTATTTTATGGCAAGGTCGGCTACCATCGACAGGTGATAGCTGTAAGGTCGGCTTTTGTCGTAAGTCTGGTTGACGCTTGCATGGAGTTCCCAGGCGGCTTGACGGATAGAGTCAATGGTTTCATATTGTGCCTTTATGTAGGCTTCAAACGCTTCTTTTTTCATCTTTTGGTTTGGTTATTATGGCATATTCACATTTCTACAAATGGCGATTTGTTTTGAGTTATGCAAAATTACACACTTTTTTGCGATAAAATACTATAATGAACAAAGTTTTTTTTGAACAATCTTTGGCAAAATGACAAATTATCGTGCCCGGACTCTTGACTTTGCCCTCGTTTTGGTGTATCTTTGCACTATCATTGCATTATCAACACAAATCAAGTATTCTCGTCATAATATAGATAAGAAATGGAACAATATGATTTTGACAAAATCGTGAATCGCTGCAATACGCGCGCAACAAAAGTCGATGCCTTGCAATCAATGTTCGGCTCACAATCGCTCATCCCATTGTGGGTCGCCGATATGGATTTTGAAGTGTGCCCTCACATTGTCGAGGCTCTCGAAACGCGCATGGCTCACCACATCTATGGCTATTCATGCCCCGATGAGGCATATTGGCAATCGATTATCGATTGGCAGGCACGCCGCAACGGCTTCCATTTCACTCGCGACGAGGTGGATTATGTTCCCGGAGTGGTGAAAGGAATCGGTTTTGCCGTAAACTATTTCACCGAGCGAGGCGACAAGGTGGTAATCCAGCCGCCTGTTTATCACCCGTTCAAGATGGTAATAGAGGGTAACGGCAGGCAGGTGATTAACAACCCGCTGAAGCGTTCGGGCGACACATATTCCATGGACCTTGAGGGGCTTGAGCAGATTTTCATCGAGCATCGCCCGCGGATGCTCATCCTTTGCAATCCCCACAATCCTATCGGCATCATCTGGGGGAAAGAGGTGCTTGCATCGCTTGCGTCGCTGTGCCGCCGCTATGGTGTGATTGTGGTGAGCGATGAGATTCATGGCGATTTGGGCTTATTCGGCAACCAACATGTGCCGTTTGCCACAGTGAGCGAGGATGCCGCTGCGATTAGCGTTACATTTGGCGCACCGTCGAAGACCTTCAACATCCCCGGACTTGTGAGTTCGTGGACAGTGGTGAAGAATCCGGAAATGCGCCGCGGCTTTTTCGGCTGGCTCGCTGCCAACGAGTTTGACGAACCCACATTTGTTGCAACAATCGCCACCGAAGCGGCATACACCCGAGCCGAGGGGTGGCTTGCCGCCGCCAAGAAATACATAGAGGAGAATATCCTCGCTGTGGAGCGTTATTGTGCCGACAATCTCCCGGGCATCCACCCGATTCGCCCGCAAGCATCGTTCCTTGTGTGGCTCGATTGTTCCGGTCTCAATCTCAACCATGAGCAACTCATCAACCTCTTTGTGAACCGAGCTGGTCTTGCGCTCAACGATGGCGAGATGTTTGGCGCTGAAGGCGCACACTGTATGCGCCTCAATGTGGGCACCAATCGCGCCCGCATCATGCAAGCCCTGGAGCAACTGCGCAGCGCCCTATAACCCATTTTGTGAGAAAATTTTTAAGTTTTCTCTTAAAAAATGCGATAATTAATCCATTTTGACTATTTTTGCGGTAAAATTTGTTTATTATGGAAAAACTAACGAGAGCATTTCTACTTTCACTGATTGTGGTGCTTCTATTACCCTTTATGGCTTCAGCTCAAAAAAATATGGTGTGGGGCTATGGTCAATATGGTACAAATACGGTTTATGACACCTATGGCGGTGTCGATGTGTTCTACACCCGTGCACTCAACAGCAATGTCGATGTAACGGGAGGTCTCGATTTGATGTCGAAAAAAGGCGGATTCGGCGGTGTGCTTGCCGAGGTGCGCTATCGCATACCTGTAAAAGGTATTAACGTATTCGTTTCGGGTCGAGGAGTTTATAACTATTACGGACACTCGCGCATGAACGAGTATTTGTTCCGCATAGCACTTCATGCCCAGTCGCAATATTTCGATGTGGTGTTTGGTAACAGTTTCCTCGGTTATTCTTCGTTTGGGAGCAGCGTTTTCGAGCCTATCACATGGAGCGTGGGATTTGCGGCGAACATCAAGAAACGCTCAAGTAATTGGAATTTTGGCGCGTTTATTCGCAACTACGACTACTTTATCTATGAGAACTGGAACATCAACTTCGGTTTCCGCGGCTGGTATGATATATCCGACCAATTGCGTCTCACCGGCGAGTTTATGACTCGTCCCGCAGGTAGTATGAACCAACTTGCAATGAAATACGACACCTCTATCAAGATTGGTGTGAATTATAAATGGTAAAAACGGCGAATTATGAAAAAGATATCCAATATCAAATACATTTTGGCTCTTCTCGCAGTGATAGTTATCGCAATCGCTTGCGACAAAGTTGAACCTACAGGCGTGCTCATCGGGCACACCAGTGTTAACGACCGCGTGAAGCAATCGATTGTATATTACCGCGACTGGGATAAGATGGCAGGTGAGCATGAAGTGAAAGGGGACTATTCATTCCTCGTTGGCTCCGATAGCCATTTGCGCGACGACCTCACGCGACTCAGCGAGATGTTCGACGACCAGATTGCAAATAATGATATCCTCAGCGCCCACTGCGGCGACCTCGCTGAAACACAACCTGAGTATTACGCTTTGGTGGAAGACCTTGTCGAAGAGTATTATAACAATTATCCCGGCAAATTCAATTTCTATCCTGTTGTGGGCAACCACGATATCACTCGCAACGGATGGGCAATGTACACCAAGATTTTCTCAATGTCAACCTATGTGGTCGAGGTGATTGTGGTGGATGACAATGGGAAGGAAGTAGCACGCGATGCCCTCATCTTCCTCGATTCTGCCAACGGCACATTTGGCGACTATCAACTCGATGTTATCGACCTCTCGCTCTTCTGGGACCTCAATGAAGAAACCATGGATGTGATTTCTAAGCAAGACACTTATCGCCACAAGTTTGTGTTCACCCACACCAACTTCTTCCGTCCTCGCAAAAACGCATTCTCATCCACATTGCCGCGTGAGGAACTCTATCACATGTTCCGCCTCTTCCACGATTGGCATGTAGATATCGTGTTCTGCGGACACATCCACGCATGGGACGACCGCGAATATGCCGGTGTGCGCTACATCACACTCGATGCCATGAGCGCCGACAACAATCCCGAATACGGCGAGCTCGTCCGCTGCTATGTAGGCGACAAAGTAGATTGCAAAACCGTCCGAATCAAATAACCCCCCTCCCACATACAAACACAAAATAAGGCTGACGCAGAATCAGCCTTATTTTCTTGTGCGATAGTTGATTAATACTCGAAAATAGCATCATTGGGGCAGCTTTCTGCGCAAGAACCGCAACCAATGCACGCTTCGGGATCGATTACGAAGATATCACCTTCAGAGATAGCATCAACGGGGCAACCTGCTTTGCAAGTGCCACATGCTACACAGTTTTCGTCAATTACGTAAGCCATTCTTTGTTAGGTTTTAAATTAAACGTGTCTGCAAATATACAAAACATTTAATGGTTGTGCCCTTTTTCTATGTGTTTAAGGGCATATTTCGAGGATTTGCAATTTATGGCTGTAAAGATAGTGCAAATAGTGTGCCTGATTCGGGCATAGGGAAATTATTTAAAGTTAAATGGGGCTGATTTAGTGATATTATGCTCTCCGCTCAGCCATTTGGTTACTTTACAATGGCTTGGCACTTTTCTGAGCCATTTTACGCCGCTGTTCTTATAACTATCTTATGCTGCGTCAGTTGTCTGCATTATCCGATTCTACAGTTGTATTGTCATTGTACATGGGCATACCTTTCTCCATCTTTGACTGAGCAATGCGCATTTTTGCACGTTCCACAGCTTGTTGCAGTTTCTGTTCCAATACTTTTCTGTCGGGCAGCTTGGTGATGTAGTCAGCCACACGAATATTGCTTTCGTGCAGATGCATTAATTCTATGTGCTCCTCATTCTTACCGGCACAGAGAATCAGACCGATAGGCTTGTTTTCGCCTTCAAGCATTTCATTACGTTCAAGCCAACGAAGATAAAGTTCCATTTGACCTTTGTAAGCCGCTTTGAAATTAGATAGTTTTAAGTCGATAGCTACCATACATCGTAATCGGCGGTTAATCATCAACGGAAATTCGTTTTTGTCGAGCCATAAAAGCGAAGTCATTACCCATCTCAGTGATGAATTTTTGCAGTTCACTCACAATAGCCGATTCGAGGTCCTTCTCAGAGAAATCATCCTCAAGGCCGAGGAAGTCGAAAAATAAGGATCATGGAAAGCGATGTCAGGCGACATTTTACGTTCATTTCGCAGTAACTCAAGGTCGCGACGGATTACTTCTTCGGGTTGTTTTGCTAACGCAGTTCGCTCATATAGCATTCCATCAATTTTGGCTTTTAAGGTACGCTTTGACCAGTGTTGGTCGGCAGCCATTGTCAAATAGAAATTGCGCTTTAATTCATCGTCGATAGAGATAACTTATAGAAAATGAGACCATGACAATTGTGTCACCAGTGGTGTCACAGTCG
>SFER01000096.1 GCA_004557195.1 Bacteroidales bacterium
CTATTACCTCCACGCTGCTCTATGTGGGACATTTCTTTTTCTTCAATCGTGTGATGAGTGTGATTCCCGTGAGCGACACCATCTATGTAGTCAGCAACCTGCTGGTGTATCCGCTCTATCTCTACTATATCACGGTGCTCACCGGGGGGAAGGCGAGCCGTCGCCATCTCGGGTTTATTATGCTGCCTCCCATGGTTTTCGGCATTATCGTGACGGCATTGTATGTGATGATGAGCGATGATGAATGTAGGCTGTTTGTTGACACATATTTATATAAAAACTCTATGCAAGGGCTCTCCGGGATTCCCTTGGCGCAGGCTGTGGTGCATCAAATCTCGAAATTTCTCTTTGCCGTCGGCGTTTTAGTGGCGCTTTTTGCGGGAATCCGCAGCATACGCCGATACAACAGGCTCATCGACTCCATATATGCCGACAACGACGACAAGCGGCTATTCGGCATCACCACCATACTGTTGCTGATGGTGCTCACAGGCATGGTGTCGTTTACGGTAAATCTCATCGGGCGCTTTGTGTTCCTCGACTCCGCAATTCCCTTTGCGCTGATTGCCTGTTTCTTCGGCGGACTTCTCTATATGCTTTGCTACCGCGGGTTTGTGCAGCGGTTTTCGTTTGCGGATATAGCGCAGGAAGAGCGGGAAGAGCAGGAGGATGCCGGTGAGGATTTTCCGCAAGAGGGGCGTTCGCGCCTATTGCAGAGAATTGACGACGAACGGCTCTACTTGCAACCCGGCCTTACACTGGCCGCACTGGCAAAACAACTGGGCACCAACCGTACCACGCTCTCGAAGTTGGTGAACGAGGAAGCGGGAATGTCGTTCACCGATTTTATCAACCGCAAGCGCATCGCCTTTGTGAGAAGGATGGAAAAGGAAAATCCCGAAGTGAGGAAACAGGATTTGGCAGAGCAGGCAGGCTACACGTCGATGCGCACCTTCTACCGCAACTACAATCTATACAACGATTCAGAATAAATTCCATTCCCGGCATGGCTTTCGACCGTTTGAAATGTGCATTTATTTGCAAACTTCTTACAAATTTGTATAAAAGATTTGAAATTTCGAATTTTAGTAGTATCTTTGTAACCGCTAAAGTATTTGCGGTTTATTTATACCATTGTAATGAACCTATTTGAGGATAAGAAGAACGTAATGACAGGCCGCAGGGTTTGTATCAAAAAAGATTGTGTATTCTTCATCAAATGATGGAGGACCGGAAATCGCACTTATTAAAAACGAAAAAAACAAATCATTAGAATTATGTATAGATTCTTTAAGAAATTTCATTTGGAACGTTATTTCAGTTCAAAACTGATTTTGGCAATCGACCTTTTTGTGAGCGTTGTTGCTTCGATGTTCTCATTGTTTCTTATTCAGGCATTGTTGCATCCAATCAGCACCGGATTGGTGAGTTTCACAATTAAGTGGTTGCTCTGCTCTGCCATAGCGACATTGGCAGCGATTGTGGTGTTTAAGACCCACTATGGCATTATTCGCCACAGCACGTTGCGCGAAATCGGACGATTGGGCATGGCGGTGCTTCTCAAAGACGCACTCATGCTTTTCGCTCTAATGGTTTACAAAGATTTTACGTTCACGAGTGCCGACACGCTTGTGGTGATTTGCGACACATTGTTCAGTTGCTTCTCGCTTGTGGCTATGCGTGTGGCAATGGTGCTTGTCTATGACCTTGTGAGATTCAAGGGCAAAGAGAACCGTCATCGCATCCGCACTCTTGTTTACGGCGTATCCGACAAATCGGTGGCTCTTGTTAAGCGTCTCGCTTCGTCTCCCCACTATGTTGTGGTTGGTTTCATAGATTTTGGCAACAAGCAGAATCACACCATCAACAACCTTCCGGTGTATAATTTCAATGTCTCGGAAGACTTGAAGCAGGTAGTATCACAAACCGACATAGACAGCATCCTTTTTGCCAATGAGGACGAGGCTCGCAATGAACAGAACCGCTTGTTGAAATTCTGCAACGATTGCGGTGTGCGTGTGCTTGTGGCTCCAAAAATCGATGAAGTGCTCGACGGAAAGGTGCGCAAGGGAATTCGCGAGGTGAAAATCGAGGACCTTCTCGGTCGCGAAGAGATTAAGATATCTATGGACGAGATTATCGCCGGGTTCCGCGACAAAGTGGTGATGGTTACCGGTGCCGCCGGCTCTATCGGCTCGGAATTGTGCCGCCAGTTGGCTACTTTCGGTGTTAAGAAGCTTGTGCTATTCGACAATGCCGAGACTCCGATGCACCAAATTCGCCTCGAACTCGAAGGACGCTTCCCCGACCTCGATTTTGTACCCATAATCGGCGATGTGCGCCAGTTGCCGCGCATCGATTTCGCATTCCGCAACTTCAAGCCGCAGGTGGTGTTCCACGCTGCCGCCTATAAGCATGTGCCCCTCATGGAGGAGAACCCTTGTGAGGCTGTGCTTGTCAATGTGATTGGCTCGCGCAATATTGCAGACAAGTGTATAGAATATAATGTAGAGAAAATGGTGATGATTTCGACCGATAAGGCTGTGAATCCCACCAATATAATGGGCTGTACCAAGCGTCTTGCCGAAATCTACGTGCAGTCGCTCGGTCTTGCAATCTCGCAAGGCAAAATCAAGGGCGCGACCAAGTTTGTTACCACACGCTTTGGCAATGTGCTCGGTTCCAACGGCTCTGTGATTCCGCGCTTCCGCGAGCAGATTGCCGCCGGAGGCCCCGTAACCGTAACTCACCCCGAGATTACACGCTTCTTCATGACCATCCCCGAGGCTTGTCGCCTTGTTATGGAGGCTGCAACCATCACCACCGGCAACCAGATTGTGGTGTTCGACATGGGTGAATCGGTGAAAATCAACGACCTTGCAACCAAGATGATAGAACTTGCCGGATTGCGTCCCGGTGTTGATATAAAAATTGAGTACAGCGGATTGCGTCCCGGTGAGAAACTCTATGAGGAGGTGCTTTCCAACACCGAGAACACTCTCCCCACAAGCCACGACCGCATCCGCATCGCAAAAGTGCGTGAGTATGACTATTCACAGGCTCAAAGTGCTGCCGATGAGCTTGAAACCTACGCTCGCAATGTCGATATCCCCACCATGGTGCGCAAGATGAAGCAAATCGTGCCCGAATACAAGAGCAAGAACTCGCTCTTTGAGAAGTACGACAGAGAATTGGAAGCGGAAGCAAAGAAATAAGGAATATTGCCGCTATAGAGCGGAAATCTACAGAAATAGGCATACCGAGAAAATCCCGATATGCCTTTTTTATGCCTTGATGATAAACTGCTTTAGAAGTCGATGCCTGCGCGCTTTATGGCTTCGAGGATAGCAGGGTTCATCACCTCAATATATCCCGCCGCCTCGGGGTGGCATCCATCTTTGGTGTATTCGGGCTTCAAACCACCCTTGTCGGTAGCCATAGGAGTGTAGTAATCGACATACACAAGATTGTTGTCGGCGGCAAATTGTTTGAGCATCTTGTTGAGTGCTACGACTTTATCGGCAGGCTTGATGCGCTTGTTCCAGGCGATTGTGTCGCACGGGAGCACCGAGCAGACAATCGGCACAATGCCGTTCCCCTTGGCGATACGGCACATAGTGCGGATGTTGGCTGCAACATCTTCGAGCGGAATTTCGCCATCGTTCTCGGCGATATCATTGATTCCGGCAAGGATAACCACAGCCCGCGGGTGCAGAGCCACCACATCGGCGTGGAAGCGTTCGAGCATCCTCACAGTGGTTTGACCCGATATTCCTCGTGCGGCAAATTCGGGGTGGCTCGCCCAAAAATCGGGATTTTTCTTCACCCAATTCCTCGTTATGGAATTGCCCATAAACACCACGGCAGGCGGTGTGGTGAGCACAGCGTTGGAATCGGCGTAAAACGAAAGTTTTGCCCAATCGGCAGGTGTTTCTGCGTAGATAATGCCCGAAATTGCGATGGCAATTATCAGAAATATTTTTTTCATAATTTCAAAGAATAAAATTTATATGCGACATTGTTCTACCAATATTTCTTCCCTTCGTTATCGGGGTCGGAATACCAGTTTATCCAGTCGCTCACCCATTCGGGCACAGGGTCCCAATTCTCGACATTTATCGCATGCGGCTCATCGGGATTTTCCTTGCGCCACAATTCATCTTCGGGGAGCCAACTTGTGAAGGCATCCTTCTGCTCATCGTCGATTTCAACCTTGAACTCGGCGGATTTTATGTCGTCATTCTCCTTATTCATCGTTGCAGATTATTGCTGTGCAAACATAGGAAAAAAGTTGCTAATTGCGAAATATCTTGCAAAAAATATTGAAAAAAACGCTTCACAGACCATTTTTAAGCGTTATGAAACAAAAGTTATAGAAAAAGATACATTTTTTATATCCTCCGCATGTCGAAAAATCGAACTTTGCATCGGTGAATAAACCACACAACCTGAAATTGAAACTTTATTATCTTAAACCAAATACTTTTATATGTATGCAAGTTAAAAGAATTATTTTTAGCCTTTGTTTTCTTTTATCATGTCTTGGCTTGATGGCGCAAGATGTAATTGTGAAAGGAAACGTAACTTCGTCCGATGGCGAACCGATTATCGGTGCCTCGGTTGTTGAAACCCAAAAGCCTAATAATGGTACTGTAACCGACCTTGATGGTAATTTCACTATTACCGTGAAAAATGGCTCAACTATCACAGTCTCTTATTTAGGTTATGCCTCTCAAACCGTCAAAGCTGCCGCATCGGTGAATGTGGTGCTTAGTGAAGACGCACAGATGATGGACGAACTTGTTGTTACCGGTTATACAACCCAACGCAAGGCGGACCTCACCGGTGCAGTCTCGGTTATGAACCTCAAAAACCCTATCAGCGAGTCAAATCCAAATATGCTCGCTTCTATGCAGGGTAAACTTGCCGGTGTGCAAATCATCAGCGATGCCGCTCCGGGTGGAGGTGGCACTTCTATTCGTGTGCGTGGTATGAGCACTATCAACGGTAACGACCCGCTCTACATCATTGATGGTATCCCCACTACCGAGAACCTCAACTCTCTCAACGCTGCCGACATTGAGTCTATCCAGGTGTTGAAAGATGCCGCTTCGGCTTCTATCTATGGTTCGCGTGCCGCAAACGGTGTTATCATCATCACCACAAAAAAAGGTAAAGGCGACAAACTCACTGTAAATGTAAACTACTCTGCCAGCCTCCAGACTGTTGCCAAAACCTACAAGATGCTCAACGCTCAGCAATGGGGCGAGGCTTATTGGACTGCCAACAAGAACGCAGGTCTCCAGCCAAGCCATCCTTTCTATGGCAACGGCGACACCCCGCAACTCGTTGAATACCTCGACGGTGCCACCGGTCTCGTGAAATCGGCAAATACCGATTGGCAAGATGCCGTTTATGCTCCTTCTTGGACCAACAACATCTCCGCTACTATCACAAACAGTGGCAAGAAAGGTTCGATGATGCTTTCGGCAAACTACATCAACCAGGATGGTCTCATGGATTACACTTTCTATCGTCGCTATTCGCTCCGCTTGAACTCTACCTACAATGTCAATGACTATATCAACGTGGGTGAAAACCTCATGGTGGCTCAATGGAACGACCGCGGCTATGGCACAAACAACGACCGTGGTATCCCCTTCACCGCAATGCGTCAACATCCCGCAATCCCGGTTACCGATGCCAACGGTGTCTATACCAATCCGCTCGCACTCTGCGCCAGCGATATTGCCAACCCTGTGCACGAACTTTACAACGGTCGCGACAACAGCAACGAAAGTTGGCGCATCTTCGGCAACGCCTACCTCGAAGTTTTACCTGTTAAAGGTCTCACCCTCAAATCAAATATTGGTGTCGAGCACATTCAATTCTTCAACCGCTCCCTCACACGCAAAATTCAAGAATCCGACGTACCAAGCATGAGCCGCGCATTCGGTCAAGGCGACACTTGGACTTGGACCAACACAGCCAACTATAATCTTGAACTCGGCAACCATCATTTGAATGTCCTCGCAGGTGTTGAGGCTATCAAATACCGCTACGAAAACATCTCGGCATGGCGTAACCAATATGCCTTCGAAGACGACAACTACATGAATATCGATTCGGGTGAAGGAACTCAAACCAACGGCGGCGGTAAAGCCGAATGGGCTTTGTTCTCTGTCTTCGGTAAAGCCGATTACAACTACTCCGACCGCTACCTTGCTTCTTTCATCCTTCGTCGTGATGCCACTTCTCGCCTCTACAAAGAAAACAATTCAGGCATATTCCCGGCAGTTTCGGCAGCATGGCGCTTCACCGAGGAAAGTTTCTTCCCCAAGAACGAGGTAATCAACAATGGTAAATTGCGCATCGGTTGGGGTCAGAATGGTAACGCCGCTATCAGCAACAACTATGCAGCCTATAGCACCTATGCCTACAACACCGGAAATGGCGCCTACGACCTCACAGGCTCAAACACCAACACAGTAGCAGGTATTATCGTAGCCGCAAGCGGTAACCCCGACCTCAAATGGGAAACCACAACTCAAACCAACATCGGTCTCGACCTCGGTTTCCTCAACAACAGCCTCAGCCTCAGTTTCGACTACTACATCAAGAAAACCAAAGACATGCTCACCGTGCCTCCGACACTATCGGTAGAAGGTGAAAACGCCGCCAAATGGATGAACACCGGCGACATGAAAAACCGCGGTTTTGAAATCACTATAGACTATCGCAGCCCCGAATACGGCGACTTCTCTTGGGGTGCCAACCTCAACCTCGCCCAATACAAGAACGAGGTGGTTAAACTCAACAGCCTCGTGAAATCCGAGGGTGGCGACTATCGCCTCATCGAAGGTCAGCCTATGGGTGTTTACTACGGTTATGTAGTTGATGGTATTTTCCAAAATGCCGACGAAGTGAGCAATCACGCTTCGCAACAAGGCAAGGGTGTAGGTCGTCTCAAATACCGCGACCTTGACTCTAACGGCGTTATCAACGAGAAAGACCAATGCATCATCGGCGACCCGAACCCCGACTTTACCGCAGGTCTTAACCTCGACTTCCGCTACAAAGACTTCACCCTCAGCGCATTCTTCACCGGTGAATTTGGTTTTGACATCTACAACACCACCAAGCGACAACTCGACTTTATGAGTTCGGGTATCATAAGCACCAACCGCGGTGTGTCGGTCCTCGACGCTTGGAGCGAATCAAATCCCGGCGGTTCTGTGCCCGCTCTCTCGGTCGTTGACAATAACAACGAGATGAGAATGTCAACCTATTACGTTGAAGACGGTACCTACGTTAAAATGAAATACATCAAACTCAACTACCAACTTCCTGCCGCTATCTGCAAGAAGGCACACTTCGAGAATATCAATTTCTATGGTCAGGTTGAGAATGTGTTCACAATCACAGGCTATTCGGGTCTCGATCCCGAACTTCCCCTCGGCGGTTATGGCGCACGTGTCGACAATGGTCCATATCCTGCTGCAAGAACCTACACTCTGGGCGTAAACTTCCAATTCTAATCTCTAACAACACTTAAATTCTCAAGAATATGAAGATTATTAAAAATATAGCAATAGGTTTGTGTGCTTGCGGCTTATTCGCAGCGACATCTTGCAACGATATGCTCGACATCAAGCCTTCCGGTCAGTTTACTTCCGACCAAATCACCGATGAGTCTATCGAAGGTCTTATGGCATCGGCTTATGCCGGTCTCGAGTCTCACTTCTTCGGTAACAACGAGTCTTTCTGCGCTCCTATTACCAACTGGGTGTTTGATGTGCGCAGCGACGATGCCTACAAAGGTGGTGGCGGTGTGTCGATGGAGGCCAACATCCACCAACTCGAAATCTCTAACCTCACAAGCGACAATGCCACTAACTACAACAAGTGGCGCAACAACTACTATGCTATCGCTCGTGTTCACCAAGCTATGAACGCTATCAATGCTTCTAAAAGCCTCACCGGCAAAGATGCCCTCATAGGCGAATTGAAATTGCTCCGCGCTTATTTCTATTTCGACCTCATTCGCATCTTCGAGCGTATCCCCTACCTCACCGAAACCACTGTCGCTACCGAGGCTCGCTACGATGAGTTCACACGCGATGAGATTTTCGGATTCATCAAGCAAGATATCAAAGACGCTTGGAATTCTCTTCCCGAAACTCAAGCTGAAGAGGGCCGTTTCGGCAAATATGTGGCTGCCGCTCTCATGGCAAAGGTTTCCGCTTTCACAAGCGATTGGGCTG
>SFER01000097.1 GCA_004557195.1 Bacteroidales bacterium
AATCCGTTTATCCACGACTTTGGTAAGATAGAAGCCTTTGCAGGCACATTTGCAGTTGAGCATGCCAACGCTATCATTTCAATCTCGCAAATGAGCGAGACACTTTGCATCCTTCTCATTCCATTCTGCCTCAAGCGTTTCGGAATCAAGAATGTGATGCTCATCTCTATGTTTGCATGGGTGTTCCGTTTCGGACTCTTCGGCTTGGGTAATCCTTCCGACGGAGTGTGGATGTTTATTCTCTCGATGATAGTATATGGCGTTGCATTCGACTTCTTCAATGTGTCGGGAGCGCTCTATGTCGATACAGTAACCGACAGCTCTATCCGCAGCAGCGCGCAAGGCTTGTTTATGATTATGACAAATGGTATCGGCGCCACTATCGGTACTCTGTGTGCACAACAGGTTGTTAATCACTATGTTTATTCACAATCCAACCCCATCCTTATGATGGAAGGGTGGAGCACAACATGGTTGATTTTTGCCGCCTACGCCCTTGCGGTAGCCATCCTCTTTGCTCTTATCTTCAAAAATCCTAATACAAAAGACGGTCCCGTGCCGGCTCATTGTAAGAAATAAAATCAATGCACCAGTTTTTTGCTCCTGAAATAGCGAACGACCACACATTGCCCCAAGAGGAGTCGCAACATGCCGTAAAAGTGTTGCGACTCCGTGAATGGGATGAAATAGAGGTGGTAGATGGTAGCGGTGTGCGTTACCGCTGCCGTATCACACTTGCTCACCAGAAGCGTTGCGAAGTGGAGATTCTTGAGGAAATCCCACAACCCGACCATTGGGGATGCAATATAGTTATCGGCA
Organism: Bacteroidales bacterium; assembly: GCA_004557195.1. Classification (GTDB taxonomy): domain Bacteria; phylum Bacteroidota; class Bacteroidia; order Bacteroidales; family Muribaculaceae; genus W0P31-042. Next base: position 820 of record SFER01000097.1, read on the forward strand.
TTGCACCCACAAAGAATCTCGACCGCATCGAATGGATGGCGGAGAAATGCACCGAAGCGGGAGTGAATAGGATAATACCTCTATTATGCCGCTATTCCGAGCGAAAAGAATTGAAAACCGAGCGAGTGCGCAAAATACTTGTTTCGGCAATGAAGCAGTCGTTGAAAGCCACACTTCCGCAACTCGATGAGATGACATCGGTGCGCGATGTGATAGCAATGCCATTCGACGGACAGAAATTTATAGCTTATTGCGACAAAGACACCCCGCGAAAATCGTTTGCTCGCGAGTATCATCCCGGCAGCGACGTGCTGGTGCTCATAGGTCCCGAAGGCGATTTCTCGCATGAGGAGGTTGACGAAGCAATCCGTGCCGGTTTTGTCCCGGTTACGTTTGGTGAAAGCCGATTCCGCACCGAGAGTGCCGCGGTTTTTGCCTGCAATGCAGTCCACACACTCATCCAGTTAAATAAACAATAATTCATCAGCAATATGATAGACTATCTTAAATCTTCAGCCACCAACAATTTCTTCCTTCTTGCCGGACCATGTGTCATCGAAGGGGAGGAAATGGCTCTCGATATTGCCGAAAAAGTGGTGAAAATTACATCGGCATTAAATATTCCTTACGTTTTCAAGGGGAGTTATCGCAAGGCAAATCGTTCTCGAATCGACTCATTCACCGGAATCGGAGACGAGAAGGCTTTAAAAATCCTCGGTAAAGTTCGCGAAACATTTGGTATTCCGGTTGTTACCGACATTCATAATCCCGAGGAGGCAGCGATAGCCGCTCAATATGTAGATATTCTGCAGATTCCGGCATTCTTATGCCGCCAGACCGACCTCCTTGTGGCTGCAGCCAAGACCGGGAAAATGGTGAACATCAAGAAAGGGCAGTTCCTTTCACCTGCGGCAATGCGTTTTGCAGTGGAGAAAGTGCGTGATTGCGGCAACAATCAGGTGGCTATCACCGAACGCGGCACAACATTTGGCTATCAAGACCTTATCGTTGATTATCGCGGAATCCCGGTGATGCGCGATTTCGGTTGCCCCGTTATTCTCGATGTAACTCATTCGCTCCAGCAACCCAACCAGGATAAAGGCGTTACAGGCGGACTTCCCCACCTTATAGAAACCGTAGCCCGCGCCGGAATCGCCTCGGGAGCAGATGGCATTTTCATCGAAACTCATCAAAATCCGGCGGTAGCCAAGAGCGACGGTGCAAATATGCTTCGCCTCGACCTGCTCGAAGGGATGTTGCAGCGTCTCACTGTGCTACGTGCAGCAGTAAACGAAATCTCGAAATAGCACAAAATCATGAAAGAGCGGATATTGTATTTCGACTTGCTCAAAGGAACCGCAATTTTCCTTGTGGTGATGGGGCATGCTCTCACAATGTGCATACGAGACATCGATGCGGCACCGCTTTTCAAGATTGTGAGCCAAGTGCACATGCCCATATTTTTCTTTGTGAGCGGTTTTCTCGCCTACAAAGATGGTTTTGCAATGCCCAAACTCGGTAAGAAAGTATCGCAATTACTTGTGCCAACGATAGTTGTGGGGACGATATGGTTTTTTGTGTTCCCAAGCACGAAAATCGAGTCGCCGCTCTACACAACCGTCGAGGGGATGTTGCTCGACCCGTGGAAAAACGGCTATTGGTTCACACTCTGCCTTTTTGAACTCTTCCTTGTGTATTCAGCCATCGCATGGGTTTTGCGACGCATCGCAAGCGGTTTGCTGAAGCTAATTGTGGTGTGTGTGGGCTATTTTGCGTTGTTTTTATTGTCGAAATGTTCTATTTTGACAGGCGGAGACCCGCTTTCTCTCACATTGACAACGCAGTTTTACCCAGTATTCTTCATGGGGGTATTTGCCCACCGGCATATCGACACCTATAATAATATTACGACAGGCGACAAGGCATATTATCCAGTCGCCTGGCTTGTGTTGATACCGCTGTACTACCTTGCCTCTTATCCGTGGGAGTTTGAATTCCTGCCCAAAGATTACCAATATATCACCACCCCGATAATGCACGCCGCACTTATTGTTGTTGCCGTCGTTCTTGCCAAGGGGTGGAGCGAAATAGGACTTGCACCGGGAGTGAAACCTTCTGTGGTAACCGGGTATTTCAACTATCTCGGGCAGAAATCGCTCGGGATTTATCTCTTGCACTATTTCTTCCTATTTCCGCTTGCTCCATTGCGAGAGCCGTTGCGCAACCTCGGGTTGTCGATATTACCCACGCTTGTTGTGGCACTGATAGTGGCATTCTTCGTAGTGGCATGTGCTCTGTTTGCAGTGTATTGTGTCGAACGAAACAAATTTTTGGCTCGAATTTTAATAGGTAAGGTATGATTTCGGTTGTAATACCGGCATATAATAGCGCGAAGACGTTGCCCAAGTGTATCGCATCGGTGCTTGGACAGACGTATAAAGGTGAGGTGGAGATAATTGTTATCGACGATGCCTCTACCGACGAAACACCGCAGTTTGCCGCCGACCCACATATTCGCTATTATCGAAATCCAAGCAATAAAGGAGTGTTTTTCGGACGGATGGAGGGGGTGCGTCAAGCCGTAGGAGATAGAATAATGTTTATCGACAGCGACGACTGGCTCCCGTCAAATGCGATTGAACTCCTTGCATCGCACGATGCCGACATAGTGTGTGGCGACTATGTGTATCGCCTCACACGCCTCAATCTACCGCATCATTTCAACCGATATGAGTTGGGCGGGCATATCACCAAGCAACAGATACGGGAGCGTTATATCCGCTCGGCATTTGGCGACCACACGCTCATCCCGGTGTCGATGTGTGCCAAACTATTCAGGACATCACTTTTCAAAAACATCTCTTTCCCCGATTGTCTTTTATTGTGGGGCGAGGATAGAATTTCCCTTTTGTATGCGTTGCACTATGCCGAAGATATGGTGTGTGTGCCTCACACCGTGTATAATTACAGGTGGGGAGGGGGAACTCGGCGTTTCAATCCTCAAATGCTTGCGCAATTCTCTTCCTGGCATCGTGTGATAACCTCCTCGGCGCGCGACCTCGGATATGACCGCCATATTGCCGTGGCAAACGAAGAATTAGAGAGCGTAACCGGATATTTCATCCGCGATGGAATCCTCCACAATCATCCAAAAGATGTCATAATCGCGCTACTCGTAGAACACCTTGGCATCACTCAAGACGAGGCATCGAAACGCTATTCAACCCAAGAGCAATCGATAAAGAAAAATTGGTTGAAGTATTTCATTAAGCGAATAATATGAGAAAACTCGGCACTCGCATATCAAAAGGCATTGTGAATAGCCGAACCGCTCTCGGCTACACCCTTGTTTCCTATATCCTTGCCATTTTTTCTCGACAAGTCTTCTTGATGTATCTCGGCGACGATGTGATGGGACTTAATTCTACATTGCAGAACATGTTGCAGATGCTCAATGTGCTTGAACTCGGAATAGCCTCGGCTATCGGTGTGTCGCTCTATCAATCCTTCGCCAAAGATGACTATGAAGCAGTGAACGAGATTGTTACCATTCAGCGATGGTACTATCGACGCATCGGCCTGATAGTTATCGGCGTGGGGATTATTCTACTTGCATTCTTTCCGTTTATTTTCAGCGACATCTCGTTTCCATTGTGGTGGGCTGTAGCCGGTTTTGGCGTGGTGCTTGCCAATGCTTCTCTTTTTTACTTTGTAAACTATAGGCAAGTGGTGCTCACCGCCTCTCAAAACGAATATTTGGTGTATGGGAGTTACCGACTTGTGATGCTGCTAAAGGTTGTGGCTCAGATTTTTGGCGTTATCTATCTGCCGCATAAATATCTAACCTGGCTCGCTATCGAAATCCTCTTTGATGACATTGCCGCAGTGGCATTGTACATCACGGTTGCGCGCAATGCCACCTATCTCAAGCGTTCCGAGCTCCCAATCGCAACCCTCAAGAGCCGCCACCCCGAAATAGGGCGAATGTTGCGGCAGTTGTGCATTCATCGCTTCGGTGGCTTCTCCCTCAGCCAGGCTGTGCCGTTTATAATCTACGCTTACTCCTCGCTTACGGTAGTAACACTTTATTTCAACTATCAGATGCTCTTTATGGCTTGCATCACCATTGTAAATGTGGTTTACGGTTCGCTCGGAGCCGGAGTGGGAAATCTCATTGCCACCGAGAAACCGCGAAAGGTTTACATGGTGTTCAGTGAAATCTACGGCACTCAATTTCTGCTTGTATCGCTGATAGTGTGCTCATGCTATATGTTTAGCGACGACATTATCACCATGTGGCTCGGCAGCAAATATGTGGTGTCTCACAATCTCCTTCTTGCCATGATTGCCGCGGCGTTTTTTATGATGATTAGAGTTGTAATCGACACGTTCATCAGCGCATACGGACTGTTTTCCGACATCTGGGCACCCCTCACCGAGTCGTTTCTCAACATAGGTTTGTCGATACTCCTCGGCTATTATTATGGCATTACCGGAGTGGTTATGGGTGTAGTGATAACACAAATTTTCTTTGTGCTCATTTGGAAGCCGGTATTCCTATTCTATCGAGGCATGAAGCGTAGCATATGGCTCTACTTTGGAGTGGTGGCTCGCAATATCGGCATTATGATTATAACACACATTGCTGTGGCGTGGATAGTCGCTCCTTTACATTTCTTTGATTCGATGCTTGCCGACACCATCGTGCGGCTCGTGATATTCGCAATTTGCTATCTTGTTGTATGTCATAGCCTTTTGTCGGTTTCGAGCAGGGGAATGCGCATGTTTAACCGTCGAGTGTATAATTATTTAAGAGGATGAAACTGCTTATAATAAATACGAGTAGATGCAATCCGGTTGTCGGAGGGATAGAGGCTTGCAGCAACACCCTTGCGAGAGGGCTAATTTCGCGCGGGCACAAAGTGTATTTTCTAAACACCCGACGCATCCCGCTCACTGCCGATTTTGACGTTCCGGCTCCCGAATATGCCATGCCGAGTGATGCCGATTATGACTATGATGCCTCTTGTGTTGAGTTTTACTGCAAGTTGCTTCGCGAGCTCGAAATAGACACCGTGTTGTTTCAGCGAGCAGTGCTCGAGAATCGGTATTTCTTCCTTGAAAACATCCCGGCAGACTTGAAAATACGCAAGGTTGCAGCGGTGCACTGTTCTCCGCTACACCGAGTGTTCCCGTTTCGAGAGCAGTATCTTATGCCGTATCACAGCATTAAAGAATTTGTCTATTCGGTGGGAGGGTTTATATTCCCCGGCATGATGCGACGTTATATGGCCCCGAAACTGAAGGCTGAGTATCAGCGGTGCAATATGCTTGCCGACACCGTGGTGATGCTGTCGCCATCGTATGTCAAGATAGTCGGCGATTTTGCCGGCATCGACACAGCGCACTTTGTGGCTATACCCAACTCGTATGGCAACACCATGCGCGGACTTCCTCTTGCCAAGGAACGGCTCGTTGTGTTTATCGGCAGGTTCACCGCCTTTGAGAAAAATCCGTTGCTTTTTGTTAAGATGTGGCGGCTCCTTGCGGCTCGATTCCCCAATTGGAAAGCACTGATGATAGGCGAGGGGGATGCCATGGGCAAGGTGAAACGCTACATTTCGAGACACAACATCCCAAATATCACTATTGAACCACCCACTTCATGTCTTGACGACATCTATGACCGCGCTTCGGTGCTTGTCAACACATCTTTTTCCGAGTCTTTCGGGAATGTGCTTGTCGAGGCGATGGCGCATGGGTGTGTGCCGGTTGCAAGCAAGTATTGCGGAGCCGCACCTGATATCTTCGGCAACGATGCCGGGGTGGTAGTGCAATCGCTCATGCCTGTTGATTATGCCGATGCGGTAGCGGCTCTAATATCATCTCCCGAGCAACTAAGGAGCAAGGTGCAGGCTGCATTTGAGCGTTCCGAGCGATTCTCGCCCGAATTATACATCGACCGCTGGGAAAAAGTGCTCATGGGGTAGGTGATATATGCAAATTCTTTAGTATTTTTGCACTTTCAAATCAAAAATAAGGCTCACAATGCAGGTAGTATATGAGGATAACCACATAATCATTGTAAATAAAGCCCCCGGAGAGATAGTCCAGGGGGACAAAACCGGCGACACCCCGCTCTCCGAGATTGTCAAGCAATGGATAAAGGAGAAATATGCCAAGCCGGGCAATGTGTTTTGTGGCGTAACTCATCGCCTCGACCGCCCTGTAGGAGGGTTAGTGGTGTTTGCCAAGACAAGCAAGGCATTGTCGAGAATGAACGACCTGTTTCGCAATGGTGATGTGCACAAAACCTATTGGGCGATAGTGAAAAACCTGCCGCCGAAAGAGGAGGATACACTCACACACTATATCACTACCGTCGAGCGGAACAACAAATCGTATGCCTCCGCCACACCAAAAGAGGGTGCGCTCAAATCCATCCTTAAATATCGAGTCATAGCCCATGGCGACAACTATCATTTGCTCGAGATTCAACTCATCACCGGACGGAAGCACCAGATAAGGGTGCAGTTGTCGGCAATAGGGTGCCCGATAAAGGGGGATTTGAAATATGGAGCAAAGCGGAGCAATCCCGATGGAAGCATCTCGCTGCAAGCCCACAACATCCGTTTTGTGCATCCGGTTTCGAAGCAACCTATCGATATTACCGCACCTGTTCCCGATGATGCGCTGTGGCAGGCACTTGCTAAAAATGTAGAATAAGTTATGGCGAAACCACCGCGTCCGAAATATAAAAAATCCTCAGCCACGATTGTTTGTCTCAATTGTGGCGAGCGTTGCAGCGGGAAATATTGCCCACACTGCGGGCAACCGACCGACACAGCCCGACTCACCAAGAAAACATTTGCGCAGCACTCAATCAACGGCATTTTGCGTGTCAACGGCAACTTCTTTCGCACTGCCAAGATGCTGCTTTTGGCTCCGTGGACACTCATAAGCGACTATCTGAAAGGGAAGCGAGTGCAATACACATCCCCGCTTGTGATGCTTGTGCTTCTGGTGTTCTATGACACGGTGTTCCGCTCCTGGCTCGGGTTGGATGGCATCGACCATGAGGAGATAACCGATATTGTGGAGGGGGTTGATATCTATTCGATTCTCAAAGTGCTTGTGGGCAACGAGTCGATAACCGCAATTCTTGCCACGCCACCTGCCGTTATCGCTTTGCGCTATGCCTATCGACATGCGGGCTCGCACCGATTCAATTGGGTGGAATATATGTTTGCCGGCATCTATTTTTGGTGTTTGCTGTATGTTCTCGATATACTGCTCACACCAATAGAATATTTTGGATTCGAGTATATCGACTATATATCTGTCTGCTACATTTGTGTTATGGCATTGATGAAGTGGATTCGCCGCACGATAGTGGCTACCATCGTCACATTGCTACTTTGCCTTGTATATACGGTGATTCTTGTGCTTCTCGTAATCGGAATAGCCTTTTTAATCAAGACCTGCGCAATATAGCCTTTTTAACAACATTATGTCGATATTGTTGTGTAAAAAAGGGGCGTGGAATAGTGGTAAAACGACAAAAAAAGAGTAATTTTGCAATTCAAAAAGTGTTGTGTCGCGGATAAAACGGCGGTGCAACCTTAAATCGTTGAACTTTAATGAATTAAGATGAAGACAAATGTCGGTGTTTTTTTCGGTGGTCGTTCCACCGAGCACGAAATCTCGGTAATTTCGGCATCTCAAGCGATGAGTGCCATAAACAAGGATAAATATGACGTAACTCCCATATACATTTCCAAGCAAGGGAAATGGTACACCGGAGAAGCGTTGCTCGATATAGCCAACTACAAAGATATTCCATCGCTTCTCAAGAAGGTTGAGGAGGTGTATATGGCGCCACAATATGGCGACTACAACCTTTATCGTGTGAAAAAGCCGATGTTTAGCTCGGCAGTGCTCACCACGCTCGATGTTGTGATTCCCGTGCTCCATGGCACCAATTGCGAGGATGGAATCTTCGAGGGGGTGCTTGAGACAATTGGCATCCCTTATGCAGGCTGCAACACATTGTCGAGTGCCAACGGCATGGATAAAATCACAATGAAGATGATTCTCCAGGCGTGCGACATCCCGGTGGTTGACTATGTGTGGTTCACCGACAAGCAATGGTTCTCGCAACGCGATGCCTTGATTGAGAAAATCGAAAGCAAACTCGGTTATCCCGTTATCGTAAAACCGGCAAACCTCGGTTCGAGTGTGGGAATCGGTCGTGCGGTCAATAGAGAGCAGCTCATCGAGAAAATCGATGGCGCCGAAATCTATTCGACACGCATAATTGTAGAACACATGGTGGAGGAGTTGCAGGAAATCAACTGCTCGGTGCTCGGCGACTGCGACGAATATCGCACCTCGGTGTGCGAGGAGCCGATTAAGAGCGGCGAAATCCTCAGCTACGAGGACAAATATATGGGCGGAAGCAAAGGTGCTAAAGGTATGCAAGCATCGCAGAAACGCATCCCTGCCGAATTGCCCGACGAAGTAACAAAGCGTATTCAATTCCTCGCAGGCGAGACCTTCAGGGTGCTATCGTGCCATGGCGTGAGCCGTGTGGATGTGATTATCGACCGTTCCAACGGCAACATCTATGTGAATGAAATCAACACCATCCCGGGGTCGCTCTCGTTCTACCTTTGGGAGGCTACCGGAATACCATTCGACAAATTGATGGATACCCTCGTGGATTTGGCGTTGAAACGCAAGCGCGAAAGCGGAATGAAGACCGTGAGCTACGACCACAACATTTTCAACCTCGGCGCCGGGGTGAAAGGTGGAAAACTGGGCGTGAAATAGATGATTTTGCGCTTAATACCAAAATAATCATTAACTTTGCACATAATTTTAATAATCGCGATTTTACAACATATATATGAAAAAGAAATTCCCTGAATACAAAAACTTGAACCTCTCTGAAATCAATGAGGAGGTGCTTCAACAATGGGATGAAGAGAATGTATTTAATCAAAGTATAAAAGAGCGTGAGGGCTGTCCTTCGTTTGTGTTTTATGAGGGACCGCCGTCGGCAAATGGTATGCCGGGTATTCACCACGTGATGGCTCGTACAATCAAAGACATCATATGTCGTTTCAAGACAATGAAGGGCTATCAAGTAATGCGCAAGGCAGGGTGGGACACGCACGGCCTGCCGGTGGAACTGGGCGTTGAAAAGGCCCACACCAAAGAGTGGGAGGACCTCACTCACCGTGTAGGCTACTGGGTGGATATGACCGACCCATATATCACATACGACAACAAGTATATCGAGACCCTGTGGTGGCTTTTGAGCCGCCTTTATGAGAAAGGTCTGCTATATAAAGGCTACACCATCCAGCCGTATTCACCGGCTGCAGGTACCGGATTGAGTAGCCACGAACTTAACCAGCCCGGTTGCTACCGCGATGTGAAAGACACCACGGTAACCGCGTTGTTCCGTATTCTCGAGCCCCGCGAAGAGATGACAAAATGGGGCACTCCATATTTTGTGGCATGGACAACCACTCCATGGACACTCCCTTCAAACACTGCGTTGTGCGTAGGTCCGCAATTCACCTATGCCGCAGTGGAAACCTTCAACCCCTACAATGGCAACCCCATCACCATCGTGATGTGTGAAGATTGTATGAAGTCTTATCTCAAGGCTGAAGGCGAGAATGGCGATTTCGATGCCTACAAGCCGGGCGATAAAGTTGTTCCCTATCGTGTAGTGGCTCGCTATCGCGGTGCCGACCTTGTGGGAATGCGCTATGCCCAACTCATGCCATGGGTGAAACCGCTCGAGAAAGTGGATGACAATTCACCGAAATATGTGGCTGATGCAGCCGCTGCCCATCCCGAAAAATGCTTCGCTGTGGGCAACGACAAGTTTGTGGAACTCGAATCGGAGGCATTCCGTGTAATCCCCGGCGATTATGTAACCACCGAGGATGGTACCGGTATCGTGCACATCGCGCCCACATTTGGTGCCGACGACGCCAAGGTGGCTAAAGCAGCCGGCATTCCGTCGCTCTTTATGGTGAACACCAAGGGGGAAACACGCCCGATGGTTGACCTCACAGGCAAGTATTACCTCCTCGAGGAGTGCGCACCGCAATTTGTCGAGGCATGTGTTAATGTCGAGGCATACAAGCACCACGAAGGGGACTATGTGAAGAACGCTTACGACCCCAAATTCAACGAAAACGGAAAATACGACGAGGCTGCCGCATCGAAGAGCGAAGACCTCAATATCGTAATATGCATGGAGATGAAACAGGAGGGCACTGCATTCAAGATTGAAAAGCATGTGCACAACTATCCACACTGCTGGCGTACCGACAAACCGGTGCTCTACTATCCGCTCGATAGCTGGTTTATCCGCTCAACTGCGTGCAAAGACCGCATGGTTGAACTCAATAAGACCATCAAATGGAAACCGGAGTCAACCGGTACAGGTCGTTTCGGCAAGTGGCTCGAGAATCTCAACGATTGGAACTTGAGTCGTAGCCGCTATTGGGGCACTCCGCTCCCGATTTGGCGCAACGCCGAGACTCGCGAGGAAATCTGCATAGGAAGTGTAGAACAATTATACAGTGAAATAGAGAAATCGGTGGCTGCCGGTGTGATGGCTTCCAATCCGTTTAAGGAGAAAGGCTTTGTTCCCGGAGACATGTCGAAGGAGAATTACAATCGCATCGACTTGCACCGCCCATACGTAGATGATATCAAACTCGTGTCGGCAACAGGCAATGTGCTCACTCGCGAGACCGACCTCATCGATGTGTGGTTCGATTCCGGTGCTATGCCATACGCCCAAATACACTATCCGTTTGAGAACAAAGAGGCATTTGACAACCGCACTGTTTATCCCGCCGACTTCATCGCCGAAGGTGTGGACCAAACTCGCGGATGGTTCTTCACACTCCATGCTATCGGCACTATGATTTTCGACAGCGTGGCTTACAAATCGGTTATCTCCAATGGTCTTGTGCTCGACAAGAATGGTAACAAGATGTCGAAACGACTTGGCAACGCCGTTGACCCGTTTGGCGCAATCAAAACATACGGAACCGACCCGCTTCGCTGGTATATGATTTCCAATTCATCGCCGTGGGATAACCTCAAATTCGATGAGGCAGGAGTTGTTGAGGTGAGAAGCAAATTCTTCGGCACACTCTACAACACCTATTCATTCTTTGCACTTTATGCCAATGTCGATGGCTTTGACAATAGCGCAGCCCAAGTTCCGGTAGCCGAGCGCCCCGAAATCGACCGTTGGGTGTTGTCACTCCTCAACTCTTTGATAAAAGAGGTGGACACTCAAATCTCCGACTACGAGCCTACTCGTGCCGCCCGCGCAATCCAAGACTTCGTGAACGACCATCTTTCCAACTGGTATGTGCGCCTCAACCGCAAGCGTTTCTGGGGTGGCGAGATGACAAAAGACAAATTGTCGGCTTATCAAACCCTTTACACTTGCCTCAAGACCGTGGCTCTGCTCATCGCTCCGATAGCTCCGTTCTATGCCGACAAACTTTATCGCGACCTCGTGTCGGTTGGCAATGAGGAGGTGAAATCGGTACACCTCGCATTGTATCCCGAAGTGGATGAGACAATAATCGACAAAGCGCTCGAAGAACGAATGATGTTGGCTCAAGACATCACTTCTATGGTTCTCTCGCTTCGCCGCAAGGAGAACCTCAAGGTGCGTCAACCGCTTCATCAGATAATGGTGCCTGTTCTCGATGAACATCAGCGAGAAGCCATCGAGGCTGTGCGCGACTTGATTACCAACGAAGTGAATGTAAAGGAAATCAAATTTGTAGGCAATGACGAGGGAGTGCTTGTGAAACGCCTCAAACTCGATTTCAAGAAGCTTGGTCCTAAATTCGGCAAGCAGATGAAGCAACTTGCAGCACTTGCATCGCAAATGTCGCAAAAAGATATCATCACACTCGAAAAAGAGGGCAAATTCACATTCTCAATCGATGGCAACGATGCCGTGCTCGAACTCGCCGATGTAGAGGTGATTTCGGAGGACATCCCGGGTTGGCTCGTGGCAAATCAAGGCTCGCTCACTGTGGCTCTCGACATCACCGTTACCGATGAACTCCGTCGTGAGGGCATTGCGCGCGAACTTGTAAATCGCATCCAAAATATCCGCAAAGACAAGAACTTCAACATCACCGATAAAATCACTGTTGTGGTATCGCCAAATGCCGAAACCGATGATGCAGTTAATGAATATGCCGACTACATCGCCAAGCAAGTGCTTGCGGTGTCTATCACAGTGGCTACGGTTGATGATGTCGATGCCGTTGTGCTCGAAGATATGAATCTTAAAGTATCGGTTAAAAAAGTATAAGTATTATGGCTGAGAAAACAAGGTATTCCGATGAGGAATTGCAAGAATTCAAGGAATTGATTCTGCAAAAATTGGAGAAAGCCAACCACGATTACGAATTGCTCAAGGCAAACCTCCAGGGAAGCGACGGCAATGACACTTCCGATACCTCTCCCACATTCAAAGTGCTGGAAGAGGGGGCGACAACGCTCAACAAGGAGGAGGCAGGACGCCTCGCACAGCGACAGATGAAGTTTATACAGCATTTGCAGGCTGCGCTCATTCGCATCGAGAACAAAACCTATGGTATCTGCCGCGAAACCGGCAAACTGATACCGAAGGAGCGCCTTCGCGCTGTTCCCCATGCCACTCTCGGCATCGATGCCAAACTTGAAGAGAAGAAACGCTAAATTGGCTTTTAACAGTGAAGAATAAGAAAGCTTTAATATCAATCATCATTGTTTTGGCAGTGGTGATAATCGACCAATTGCTCAAAATCTGGGTGAAAACCTCATTCTTTTACGGTGAGGAGTATCGCATCACAAATTGGTTTCGCCTGGTGTTTATCGAGAATAACGGCATGGCTTTCGGAATGGAGATTGTCAACAAACTTGTGCTCACTCTTTTCCGAATCATCGCCGGGATACTCTTTGTGTATTACATCTTGCGCATCACCAAGGTGGATGGGGTGAAGTGGGGCTATTTAGTGTGTGTGGCTCTCATCACCGCCGGAACGATTGGCAACGCTATCGACTGCACGTTCTATGGGGTGCTTTTCGACAATCCCCCTTATCCTTTCACTGCTACATTCCTTCCGCCCGACGGCGGATATGGCACATTGTTTCACGGCAGGGTAGTGGATATGTTCTACTTCCCGCTGTGCCAATGGACATGGCCTCAATGGTTGCCATGGGTGGGTGGCGAGCATTTTGTGTTCTTCCAACCGATATTCAATGTGGCTGATGCCGCCCTGAGCGTGGGTGTGATTTTGCTCATATTTTTCTACTCGAAGTACATTTCAACACCATTGCCCCAAAAGGAAAATTAGTTCCCGGCTATGCGCGTTCTGCTTTACATATTGCCCCTGTTCCTTGTGCTCATCGCTTGCAATTCCACTCCCGGATATGTGATAGGAGAGGACGACATGGTGTCGCTGCTTGTAGATGTGCACAAGGGGGAGGCTTATGTGGAGATGAATTCCGGCAGTTTCTATAGCGACTCGCTAAAGAAGACCTTCCGACAGACGATTTTCATGCGCCACAATGTAACGCAGGAGCAGTTCGACACGTCGCTCATGTGGTACGGGCATCATATCGACCAATATAAAAAGGTGTACGACAAGGTGATTGAGCGTCTTGAACAAGAGGAAACGGATATCCGCCTTGCCGCTGCCCGAGAAGGACAAGTTACTCTCGCAGCGGGCGACAGCGCCAATCTGTGGAACGAAAATCGCATCGCTTCGATTCGCCGTGCCGAAGCTTCCATCATATTTGATGTTACAGCCGATGACGATTTCAAGCGCGGTGATGTGTATCTGTGGGCATTCCGATACTTCAATGTGCGCGGGCAACTGCGAGTATTCTTCGCCATCGATTACGCCGATGGCACCACTTCATTCCTCAATCGTGTTGAGGCATCGGAAGGGTGGGCAAAACTCACTCTCCAGAGCGATTCCACCAAAGATGTGAAGCGCGTGTATGGAATGTTGTCAAAGCCCGACATGAATCAAGGCGAAGTGGTGCTTCTCGACAGCATTTCGCTGGTGCGTACGCGTCTTGAGAAGAGCAAGTATCACAAATTCTTCTATCAGCGCATCTATAAGCAGAAGACAAAGGAGTAAACCCCCGGGAGGAATATGTATCGCTTCTTGTGCCATAGACTATTTTCCGCCAAGGCTTCCGGCGCTATGCTCGTGTGCACAATCGATGGAAATGACTACAAGGTGGAGCCCTACACCTGCGAGATTCACAGCACCGAGTTTATCAATGGTATCGTGATAGTGGGTGGGGCGGAGTTGTGCCGCCATTCCGCGCAATTACAAACAATGCCGGAAGATGAAATTCCGGCATATCTCGAAAAGTATTCCCTACTTGAAATTGCTGATGGCGAAGAGCCTGTGATTTTGCCGCTCGGCTAATCTTCGGGCGAGAGCAAGTCCTGCTTCATCGCCGCAAATTGTGGCGAATCGGGCATTACTTCTACAATTCTTACCAAATCGCTGTGATTCTTGATTTTCCCGATAGCATCGAGGTTGACAAGCAACCGTAAGGCAATGTATTGTCTGAGAGTGTTGTCGGCGGCGGCATTCTCCTCGGCGAGTTGCCAAGCAAATGGAAGGTTGCGGAGCAGCCTGTGGCAGGCAATGTCGGCAATCTCCACATTTGGAATATTGGCAATTATTGTCTTGGCAAAATCGAGGTCAACATCTTCTGCCGGCATTATGGTGAGGGCGAGAATTTGGCTTTCTCGACACTTGCCATCGTTCCACAGCGCGCGTGCCAAAGCACCGTCGTGTCCGATTGTACGAGCCAATTCGATTATTTGAGCGAGCGAAACGCCGAAAATATAGGGATGCGCATCGCCCGCCTTGCGCAGATAGTCTGCCATTATGCCGTTGCGAAGCGCGTACAGTTCTTTTTTTGCTTCTTGTATAGTCATGATGAAAGAAAACGGTTCCGACATGCTGCCGAGATGCAGCGAGTGCCGGAACCGTAAATGTTTAGACCTTATTTAGTGAGAGTTGAATAATCCTTGGAGTAGCGGAGCATCTGGTCGATATAGCCTTCGGAATAATCGATTGTGATGTCTTGGATATTTCCGTTTTTGTCGTGAACAGGACGATAAATCGGGTTGACAAAGCCTTTATAGGGAGCAATGTTGAGTTGCGAGTAGCGCTCAAGCACCTCTTTGTGGAGCTCGGGGTCAACTTTCACCGCATATTGCTCAACGAGTGCGCGTCCGGCATCATAGTCGCCGGTGGATTTAATGCGTTGAATCTCGGCAAGCAACTCACCGAAGAGTTCGCGCAGACGCTCGTAGTTGTTGATTTTGATGAAAGTTTTGCCATCGCGTTTCACATATTCAATTACATTCTCGCTTTTGCCATGCTCGTAAGCCCATTCGGCAATGAGTTTGCGGTTGCGCATGTGAGATTCCTCGATATCCTTGCCCGGCTCGATGCGCATAAGTTGGGTCATATTGCCATTGAGGATATATTTGTAGTAGCAAGCCTTGTAGGCATCGGGATTGTCGAGAAGTCCGAGGTCGATAAGTTTTTGGTCTGCCATATAATAGAGGGCGAAAAGGTCGGCGCGAGTTTCCTCCAATGTAGAGCCGTAGGCTTTGAGAGCGTCGGGATCGACACCCGGGAGCAATTTTCCCGAGCCATGTCCAAGACATTCGTGGAGGTCGGTGTGGAGGTTGTCGGTAATGAAGCCGTATTTATCCAAAAGGTCGGAAGTGTATTTGTCGATTACAAACTCGGCATTGAAGCCATTGCCTTGAGCCGCCTTGTCGTAGGCATCGGTGATATTCTCGATAGTAACCGATTTCGAGCCGTAGCGGGCGCGAATCCAGTTGGAGTTGGGCAAGTTGATGCCGATAGGAGTAGCCGGGTAGCAGTCACCGGCAAGAATTGCGGCATTGATAACCTTGGCAGAAACGCCCTTCACCTGTTCCTTTTTGAATCGAGCGTCAACCGGCGAATGGTCTTCAAACCATTGAGCATTGTTGCTAATGACTTCGGTGCGGTGAGATGCTTCCTCGTTTTTGATATTAACGAGCGACTCCCATGAGCCGGTCATGCCGAGCGGGTCGCCATAGGACTCGATAAAACCATTTACAAAATCAATTTTGCTCTTGGTGTCGCCAGCCCAGATGATAGAGTACTCGTCGAAAGTCTTGAGGTCTCCGGTGGTGTAGAAATCTACAAGCGAAGCAATTGTTTTGCGTTGGGTGTCGTTGATAGCGACAGCCTCCGCTTTTTTGAGCCAATACACAATCTTCTCGATGGCCTTGCCGTAGAGACCGCCGAT
>SFER01000098.1 GCA_004557195.1 Bacteroidales bacterium
ATATTGGAAGATAGAATCTACGGCACTTTTGACAAATCGTTTACAGTCGAAGGATGCGATAATCTGAAATCTCTTGTTGCAGACGTTGATTGTTTTAAAGCAGAACGATACACCTACACACATGCTCTCATCGACACAATTGAATTATTTTGCAATTTGAAATCGGTAGAGTCGCTTACTTTGGGAGAATGTTTCACCGAAATTTCCTTATCTAAATTAGAACATTTCAACTACTTTTTCCCGAAATTGAAATCGCTCTACTGCGCCTATGCCACCAAAATTATGGAATCGGCTTTCATCGATTGCCCTCTTCTCGAAGAATACACCCTTGGCGACTATGTTACCTCGATTTCAAGCAAAGCGTTTAACGGGTCAAACATCTCGCGAATACTCTCCACCCCCGATTGTCCTATCTCGATTGCTTCATTCTGCATAATCAACGATTCCGACAACAGTATTACCGGGATAATGAAAGACGACGCAACTCAACTCTATATTCCCGATTTTGTGAAGGCTATAAGAAATAAGGTGTTCTACCAAAATTCATCGCTGCAAGAAATGGAATTACAATGCGATTGTGCCAACTACATCGGCAGTTATGCGTTTGCCGAATGTTCAAAATTATCTTCATTCTCTATACAAAGCGTTAACAATATTAAAAACAACGCATTCAGCAACTGTCGCAAGTTGAAAGAGTTCACTGCCGAGCAAATAGACACAATCGGTTCTGAAGCCTTTTATAACTGCGCCCTACTCGATAATATCAATAGCTACTGCACATCTCTCACTGCATTAAACATACCACAAGTTGAGTTCATTAGGGGTGAGGCGTTTCTCGGATGTTCGGAACTTAAGGAAATCGAACTTACAAAGGTCAAAGATATAGCCGATTTTGCATTCAAAGGATGCTCCTCCTTGTCTCGCATCAAACTCTTATGCGAGACTCCGCCATCTATTGTATCTGTTGTATCGCCTTCATTCGACGACCGGGCTTACGAAAACGCCATTGTTACAGTGCCGAAAGGCACTCTTGAAGCCTATAAATCGACTTCCTGGCGTTTATTCAAAAAATTGCAGGAAGGCGATTATGCCGGCGTTGAAAATATCGAGTCCGACATGCCCGAAATCAAGGCGGTGAACGGCGAAATCGTGGTAAATGGTGGTTCTGCCGACATCTACACAATCTCCGGGCAAGCCGTTGGCTTGGGTGTGTCGCAAATCGCTGTCGCCCCGGGAATTTACATCGTCAGCAGCGGCAACAACGCCAAGAAAATTGTAGTGAAATAACCGCCGCAAGTTTTTTTGACTCGTTTTTTGGTTTTTCGGCACAATTGAATTACCTTTGAAAAAAATTAACCTCAAATTATTAAAAATGATTCGACTTATTAGATTGCGTGCCGTAATCGCCACACTCATCTTGTCGGTAGTGTGCTCACTCGGCGCTCTCGCTCAAATGGGGCAGGTTAAGTCCTGCTCTCAAAACAAAGGCAAAGTAACCGTCAATTCTGCCAACGGAAAAACCATCATCGAGTTCTATTCCGACGATATGGTGAAAATCACCCCCATCTACAAGGGATGCCGACTCCTCCCCAAGGCTTCGGCAAGCGTGCAACTCACCTCGCTCAAGACAAAAGCCGTCGTTAAAAAGGATGCCGACCGCATCACTGTCGCCCACGGCAACATCACCGTGGATATCAACCGCGAGACTTCGCAAGTGTCGGTCTATCACAACGGTGTGAAGAAACTCTCCGAGAAATCAATCTCTTATTCGCCCGACAGCACCGAATACCGCTTTGTCAACGATAAGCGCGAGGCTCTCTACGGTGCCGGCGAACGCGGCGTGGGTGTTGACCTCCAAGGCGACACTCTCGTGATGTTCAACAAGCAGAACTACGGCTACGGAAAGGGTGACCGCACTTCGCAAATGAACATTACAATGCCCTACATCGCTTCTACAGCCGGATACGCTCTCTTTTTCGACGACTATTCCAACTCTCGAATGGTGCTCGGCGACGACATAGAATACCTCACCCGTATCCCTAACCCTGTGGGATATGTATTCATAGGCAGCGCTAACGGCGCTTTGTCGGGTATCGTGGAGAATTTCACTCTCCTCACCGGTCGCCAAGACCTCGCGCCTTTCTGGAGCCTCGGATACATCACATCGAAGTATGGCTACAAGACTCAGGAGGAGACCGAAGGGGTTATCGACACACTCATCAACGAAGGCTACCCTGTCGATGGCATCGTCCTCGACCTCTACTGGTATGGTCAGGAAACCGACATGGGCCGATTTGAGTGGAACACCACTCAATGGCCCGACCACAAGGCGATGCTCGCCAACCTCAAGAAGAAAGGGGTGAAAACAGTGATTATTTCGCAGCCCTACCTCAACAAGATAGGCGCTATCGACAACTATAACATGGCTAAAGATGCCGGAATGCTCACCACCGACGATGCCGGAAATGTGCACGATGTTACCACTTGGGTGGGCGAGGCCGGTATGCTCGATGTGAGCAATCCCGCCACTCGCGAATGGCTCTGGAGCCAATACAAACGCCACACTATCGACGGCGTGTCGGGATGGTGGGGCGACCTCGGCGAACCCGAAGTGCATCCGCTCACCATCCGCCACCATTCCGGCGAATCTGCCGCCGAATACCACAACCGCTACGGCAACGACTGGAGCCGAATCATCTACGACGGCTTCAAGAAGGAGTTCCCCGGCACTCGCCTCATGACTCTTATGCGCGGTGGCACTGCCGGTTTGCAACACTACTCGGTGTTCCCATGGTCAACCGACGTGGGTCGCAGTTGGGGTGGTCTCCAGGCTCAAATTCCTATCATGATTAACAGCGCGCTGAGCGGTCTCGGTTACATGTCGCACGATGTCGGCGGTTTTGCCGTCGATCCGGCTAATCCGGTGGATGCCGAACTCTATGCTCGCTGGCTCGAAGTGGGTCTTTTCACTCCGGTGCTCCGCACTCACAGCACTGTCAAAGCCGAGCCTTATCACTACACGATGCCCGGCTATCAAGACCTCTTTAAGCGCATCATCAAGGCTCGCTACGCCTGGTTGCCCTACAACTACACCCTCGCCTACCAAAACGCTGCTACCGGTGCGCCGTTTGTGCGTCCGCTCAACTACTCTTGCGACAATGCCTCGCTCCGCGACATCCAAGACCAATACCTGTGGGGCGACAACGTGATGGTGGCTCCGGTTATCGAAAAGGGGGCGTTTGCCCGCGAAATTGTCTTCCCGGAGGGTCGCTGGTACGACCTCAACAACAAGGGGCAGGTGTATGCCGGCAACAGCAAGGTGGAATATCGCGCTCCGCTCGACATAATCCCGCATTTCGCTCGCGAGGGCGCATTCATCCCGCGTGCCGACTACGAGATGCGCAACACCGGCGACTACACTACTCAACGCCTCACCGTTGCCTATTATGTAGCAGCCACCAAGAGTGAATACAGTCTCTTCGACGACGACCGCACAAGCACCAACACCATTGCCTCAGGCAACTACAACCTCATCACTTTCCGCGCTACCCCCGCCGCCGATGCTCTCAACATCGAGATTAGCGAAACCAAGGGTGGCGACAACCGCGACATCACTCTCGAGGTTGTAGGTCTCGACAAAGCCCCGGCAGAAGTGTGGGCAGGCGACAAGAAAATCACCGATTTCACCTATTGCAATGGCTGCAAAACGCTAAAATTCAGTATCAAGCACCACAGCAACACCACCCTGCGCATAGTAAAATAACAAAACAATGAGTATCGACAAGCAGAAGTTATCAATATTATCAATACCGGCGGCTGTAGCCGCCAATATGCTCATCGCCTACACGCTGATGATGCTCTGCCGCATCATTTTCGTGTGGATTAACATCGATTTCTACCCCGACCTCACCCTATCGCATTTCTTGCAGATGGCAGGCGGCGGATTGATGTTCGACACCTCGGCTTTGCTCTACGGCAACGCTCTTTACCTTCTGCTTGTCTTGCTTCCTTGCCACATCAAGGAAAACCGCCGCTATCACAACGCGCTCCGATGGCTGTTTGTGGTGGTGAATATGCTCTATGTGGCTATCAACCTCATCGACTCGGTGTATTTCCGATTCTCGGGGCGACGCACCACTATGTCGGTGTTCAGCCAATTCTCCAACGAGAGCAACCTCGGCTCGATTATTGCGCAGGAAGCTCTCTCCCACTGGTATTTGGTGCTGATTGCCATCTTCCTCGGCTGGGCTGTGTTTCGTCTTTACCGCTTCCCCAAGCCGGAATGGAGGGGCAATAAGGTGGCATACTACATCGTGAGCACTCTGGTTCTCGCTATCGTGGCGCCGTTCATCGTGTTCGGTATGCGCGGCGGTATCGGTCGCGATGTGCGCCCCATCACCATTAGCAATGCCAACACCTACGTTAATAAGCCTATTGAGACGGCTATCGTGCTCAACACCCCCTTCTCGATGCTCCGCACTATCGGGAAGAAGCCTTTTGTAACCCCCTCTTACTTCCCCGATGAGGAGAGTCTCGCCGCCATTTACACCCCGCTCCACCTCCCCGGCGACAGCATCAAGCCGAATCGCAAGAATGTGGTGGTGCTCGTGCTGGAGAGTTTCGGCAAGGAGTATATCGGCGCGCTCAACAAGCACCTCGACGGCGGGAAATACCGCGGCTACACGCCGTTTCTCGATAGCCTCATCGAGGAGAGCCTGGTCTTTGACTACTCTTTTGCCAATGGGCAGCAGAGCATCGACGGACTTCCATCGGTGTTGTCGGGGATTCCACGATTTGTAGAGCCGTTTTTCCTCACCCCGGCTTCGCTCAACAAACTGCAAGGACTGGGGAGCGTTTTGCGCGATGAGGGCTATTACACAGCGTTTTTCCATGGCGCACGCAACGGTTCGATGGGCTTCCAAGCCTATTCGCGCTCGGTGGGCTACACCGACTATTTCGGTCGCGAGGATTACGGCAACGAAGCCGATTTCGATGGCTTCTGGGCTATATGGGACGAGGAGTTTATGCAATATTTCGGAAGGAAGATTGGCACGTTTCCCCAGCCGTTCTCTGTGGGGCTGTTCACGGCTTCTTCCCACCATCCGTTCAACGTGCCCGAAAGATACAAGGGGAAGTTTCCCGAAGGCTCTCTCCCCATCCACAAGTGCATCGGCTACAGCGACAACGCTTTGCGGCTCTTCTTTGAGTATGCCCGGCAGCAGAAGTGGTACGAAAACACGATTTTCGTACTTGTAGCCGACCACACCAACCTGGCGGAGCATCCGGAGTATCTCACCGACGCCGGGAGATGGGCTGTTCCGGTGATTTTCTACACTCCCGACGGCTCGCTCAAGGGGCATCGCAGCGGGATTGCACAGCAAATCGACATCATGCCCACAGTTCTCGGTTACCTCGGCTACGACAAACCTTTCATCTCGTTTGGCTGCAACCTGCTCGACACTCCCGATGAGGACACTTGGGCTATCAACTACAACAACGGCATCTACCAATACTTCAAAGGGGACTACATGCTGCAATTCGACGGTGAAAAGACCGTCGCCGTGTATGCTTTCAAGAGCGACAGGCTCCTTGAACACAACCTTGCAGGCACAGTGGAATGTCAATACGAAATGGAGACCATGGTGAAAGCCATCATCCAGCAATACATGAGCCGAATGAACAGCGACATGCTCACTCCGCAATAGCGGCTACTGCCACCACAAGGCACGCACCTTGCGATAGATAGAAGCGGCATTGAAGACAGTGATAACGAAGATTATCGTCGCTCCGATTGCCACCGACAATGCCACTCCGGCATCGGCAATGCCGAAACTTTCGAGCATCGAGGCGTAGTAGTTGCGGGCAACCAGCATAAGCACCACCGCACCCACAAACACAGCGGCATTGATGGCACATTCCATGATGATATAGGGTGCTGAAACACGCCACGGAGAGTATCCGAGGAGCATCAAGGTCTGCATCTTGCGGCTGTTTTTCTGGAGCAGCAGATACACGCTCAGAGTGAGCACAAAGAACGATAAGGCGCTGATTATGACGCCCACAAACACTACAATTCCGATGATGATTGTGAGGAAGTAGGTAGCCTTGCTGCTGTTCATCTTATCGCCGGAGACGTCGTATCCGTTGCGCGACATGTACTCCTCGATGCGGGTGTCGCCGGGTGTGTTCACCTCCACGATAAGTCGCGACGGGTTGCGAGGCTCTGCATCGGGGCAGTAGCGAGCATTGCTCCACTCCATGAACTCCTGCGGCACGAGGATGCTGTTGATGCGATTGGAGAATCCCACAATGCGACCGCGCATGTGCTCCACGCAATCCTCACCCGAGAATGTGAATTGCAACGGCACCATCCCCACCATCGCCTCGCTAATCTGGGGCAAACCTTGCGACGGGGCGAAGCCGAAATTGTAGAGCGAGAGGTAGTCCTTGGAGACAATCACAGGCACCTCCCCCTTTTCGGGGTCGAAACTCCACCGCGAGTGCTCCACGTCGATGTAGTTGTCGGGAACCGACTCAAAGAACAACTCGGTGCCGAAACTGGAACTCCCGGCAAGCGCCACCTGGGCATACACCTCATAGTCGGAGGAGGTGAACACCCCCACTCCATTCACCCATGGCTGGGCTGCGAGGTCGTCGATGTCCTCTTGCTCAAACTGAGCCACATCGCCAAGGAGCGAGCCGATGCCGTTGACCTGGCGAGTGATTACGAGGTAATCCTTGCGGATGAAACTATCTCTGTCGTCGAATATCGGGCGCACATCGGAATAGAATTGAATGGCGAGCACCACAATCGTCAACCCCACAAGGTTGGCAATGGCAAAACCCACCATCTGCCCCACGCTCACATTGCGTCGAAGCAGTCGCCACATCAGATTCTTCATAACTTGAGCACCTCCTGCTGCTCAATATTCAGGTTGTTACCCACCGAGGTGAAGATGAGACCCGCACCCGAGCGCTTCACCTCATCGGCGATAAGGCGAGCGGCAATGTCGTTGTTTCGGGCATCGAGATGGCTCACAGGCTCATCCATCAGGAAGAAGTCGCAAGGCTGGCAGAGAGTGCGGATTATAGCCACACGCTGCTGCTGACCGATCGACATCCGTCCCACAAGAGAGTCATACTTGTCGGCAATGCCGAGAATCTCGAAATAGCGCTTCACCTCAGCCTCGGTTTTGTAGCGAGTGAGACGCAACTTCATGAAGATGTTTTCGGCGGCTGTAAGTTCGGGAAACAGGCACAAATCCTGCGGAAGATAGGAAATAGCCCTGCTTCGGATATCGCACCAACGGCTCAACGACATGTTGCGAATGTTCTCGCCGTCAAAAAGGATATCGCCGGAATAATCACGGCGCACACCATAAATGAAACTGCAGAGCGACGACTTACCGGTGCCACTATCGGCACTCACGAGATAGACATTACCTCTGCTGAACGTTACCTCTCGGCGCCACACCTCCGACTCAATGTCGGTACGCGAGACAAACACCTCGGGCAACACATTTTTGACACAAATACTATCCATTTTTCTACGCTTCCTGAAAAGCGCCACAAATTTAAGGCAAGTCGATGAAATAACAAAAATTAATCGAGATTATTTGCAGTTTCATCGGTTTCATCGGGGCGGAATTCGAGGATGTCGGCAGGCTGGCAATCAAGGATGGAGCAAATTGCGTTCAAAGTGCTGAAACGGATTGCTTTAGCCTTCCCGGTTTTGAGGATGGAGAGATTTGCCTGAGTGATGCCAATCTTGTTGGCAAGTTCGCCAAGCGAGATTTTACGCTTAGCCATCATCACATCGAGATTTACAATTATTGCCATGATGCCGCCGTTAGATTGTAAGTTCCTGTTCTTCACTCACTTCCACAGCAACGGAATACAGTCTTGCCAGAATAACAAGAACAAAACACGTGATGAGCATGTACTCGTTGATGTAGATTTGCAATTGACGCATATCATTATAAACGACATTCCCCAAGTTGCCATCTACGAGAGAATAGATGAAGTAGAGAGCCGACATCGCATAAAGCCACCGGTGATTTCCTCTTACGAACAGTTTGCCCGAAGCGGCACCACGCCAAGTTACAATCAAGAAAACCAGCAGAGTGGCAACTAACGCAATGGCAAGGAGATAGCGCACCACCACCAGAGAAACACGCAGCCACTGAACATCCGCCATAGCCTCCGGGACATTCTCAACGACATCGACAATAGTCCCCCACGATTGAAAAGAAATGAACGCCACAAAAAGCGCACAAAGAGTGGCACACGCAACGATAAGTTTCTTAAGAGAATTTGCTTGATTTTTCATTTTACGATATATTTTTATTGTTAAACGATATGCAAAGATAAACAACCTCCCCAACATCTCCAACAACACCCCCTCAAATTACATTTATTTAACATATAATAGTGAGAGTAGGTGAAGAGGCAATAGGGTGATGATATTCGGTAAAAAATTGTTATATACTTTGATTTTGGCAGTTAAAGTTGTATATTTGCAGTATCTTAGCAAAAATAGCGAGTTATGGAAGCAAGGAAATTGAAATTTTGCCCGATTGGGATACAAACCTTCTCGGAAATCATCGAGGAGGATTACATGTATGTCGATAAAACCGATTTGGTTTATAAATTGACACATAGTGGCAACAAATATGTGTTTCTGAGCCGCCCACGGCGGTTTGGGAAGTCGTTGCTTGCATCCACCTTGCACAGCTATTTTTCCGGTCGCAAGGAGTTGTTCAAAGGGCTTGCTATTGAAAAGATGGAGACCGAGTGGACGCAGTATCCTGTGCTCCATTTCGATATGAGCGGTGGCAAGCACATGAATGTCGATGCGCTTGAGCGCTATCTCGGAAAGAGACTTGCAATAC
>SFER01000099.1 GCA_004557195.1 Bacteroidales bacterium
CTGAAATAATCGGCATAGTCGTATTTAATGGGAACGACTTCGTTACCTATTCGGTCGATATAGCCCCATTTGCCATCGATTTCAACTCTTGCCATACCCTTGAAAAAATCCCAAGCAAAATCGTACTTAAATGGGATTACTTCGTTGCCGCTATAGTCGATAAAGCCATAATTATCATTGAGTTTTACCGCTGCCAGCCCCTCGCTGAAATCCATAGCATCATCATAGATTGCAGGGATTACAACAACGTCATCTTTTTTGTAGCCATACTTCCAATTTTCACTGAATATATGGTATTTGGCATCATCTTCGGCGAGGCGCTCGGTTTCTGTTGTCTTGTAGTCTTCGTTATTCATATCGTATTCTGCCATTTCGGTTTGGGTTTAGGTTTAGGTTTTGCTTTTGCAAATTTACTACAATTTGTGCCCATTGTCAAGAGCCTGGAGGGAAATTTGTTTACTTTATTCTTCATCGGGGGTGAAGTTGCCCAGCTTGTCGATGGTGCCATACTTGCCATTAAGTTTTACCGCAGCCTTGCCATTTTCGAACTCGGAGGTACAATCGAATATGAATGGAATGACTTCTTTGCCGATGCGGTCGATATAGCCCCATTTGTCATTTCGCAACGCCTCTGCCAAACCCTCGCTGAAAGCCTCGGCGGCATTGTACTTACATGGAATGACTTCGTTGCCGGAGCGGTCGATATAGCCCCATTTGTCATTTTGCAAAACTCGTGCCAAACCCTCGCTGAAATGCCGGGCATCGTCGTACTTAAATGGGATAACCACGTTGCCGGCGCGGTCGATGTAGCCCCATTTACCATCGAGTTTTACCGCTGCCAAGCCCTCGCTGAATTGCCAAATTTCATCGTACAAGAAGGGAATGACTTCTTTGCCGGTGCGGTCGATATAGCCCCATTTGCCATCGATGCTCACCGCTGCCAGCCCCTCGTTGAAATCCCAACCATCATCGTATTTAATGGGTATAACCACATTGCCGGCGGTGTCGAGATAGCCATATTTCTCATCGAATTCGACAATTGCCAATCCATCGCGGAAATCCCCGACAAAATCGTAGATAATGGGGACGACTTCGTTGCCGGCGTGGTCGATATAGCCAAATTTGTTTGCAATTTCAACTCTTGCCAAGCCATCTATGAAGGGGCGGGCAAAATCGAACCTAAACGGGACGACGGTGTTGCCGGCAGTGTCGATATAACCCCACATACAATCGCGCTCGACAGCCACCACGCCCTCGCTGAAATACCACACTTCATCATACTCTGCCGGGATGACAATGACGCCATCTTTCTTGAAGCCATATTTCCAATGCTCTTCAAATCTTTCGTATTTTTTATCCTCTTCGCTTATGAGTTTGCGCACAGTGATCTTGTTGCCTTCGTTGTAATCAGCCATTTTGGTGTGGGGTTTTATAGTTGCTTTATTTGAAATATTTTGCGCTGATGGCATCGTATTCTCCCGAAGCTTTCACGGCGCGGAGCCACGAGTTGAGGCTGTCGCACAACTCACTGTCGGTCTTGCGGAGCGCCCACGACTGGAATTGAGTGAACGAGACACTTTGCCCTATGTCGAGGAGCGGATAACGCCCGGCAAGCGCCGCTGCGGTGGATTGATTCACCACGGCATATTTCACCTGCCCGGTTGCCACCATCATCACAAGTTGCTCGCCGGTGTATTCCTCCTCCCTATCGATATAGATTGTGTCGCCAATCTCGCGGATGAGGTTGTGGATGCGGTCTTCCATAGGGCTGTCTTTCACCACACGGATGGTGTCGCCGGCAAGGTCGAGGATGCTGCGGGCGCGCGGCTCACGGGTAACAGAGTCTCGCAGCTGCACGAGGATTTGCCTGTCGAGATACACGGCATCGGTGAAAAGGAATTGCTCCTTCATATCGGTAGTTGCCGGGATTTGCGCTATGAGCACATCGTAGGTTCCCTTTTCGAGCCCCTCGATGCTGCTGTGGAGCGCCACCGACGGGTGGTATTTGATTGTGGCGCCGCCATGTCGCGCCATTGCCCGAATCAAGTCGTATTCAAACCCGCCCAAAGTGTCGTCGTACATGTAGCACGACAGCGGGGAATACTCGATGCTCACATCTATGGTGTCGCCGCCCGATTCTCTGTCGGAATTGGGCGATGAGCAGTGCCGAAGCGACACCATTGCGGCAAGCACGGCGAGCAGCGCTATAAGATACACGATTATGCGGGTGTTCAGCAGTTTCATAGTCTCGGAATGCTGTTAGTTGGCAAAATCAACACAAAGCCCTATCTGGAAACGGCGCGGATTGAGCGGATAGTGAGGCAGTGCGAAATAGTTGGCTTTGAACAAACCTTGATTTACATGCGACATGAGCAGATAGAACCGCGTCTTTTTGAGTTTGCAGTTCACATAGGCATTCATAAACGGATAGTTGCCCACTTCCACTTCGTCCTGTGCGTTGAAAGTCATCGTAGCCGGGTTGTAGGAAGGCGCCTTGTACTTGGTGTAGTAACTGCAATCCACGCCAAATTGCACATTAAGCACACGGGCAATCTTGAATTGCAGATAGAGGTTGGAATACACGGTGAGCGCCGGGAGCGGCAAAGCGTAGTCGTTGGAAGTGGTTTGATAGGTCAGCTCGTTGTCCCAATGCAGGATGCGATAGGCAAGGCGTTGCGACAGCGATGCGCTGAACACATTCACGTTGGAGCCGGTCTGCTGCGGCATTCCGTTCTTGTCGAAATAGAGGTAGTTTTCGAGTGTCTGGAATCCGGCATCCACACTTGTGCCGGTGTGAGGAATCACAAGACGCCCGCCGGCGCGGAAAGTGCGCTGCTTCGAGAAGTCGTTATCCCAGATAAAGTGGTTGCTCACATAGCGTTTCATGAGATATGGAGCCTCCTCGTTGCGGAAAAAGCCGTAGCCGGTAACCGAGACGCTGTCGCCGAAAAGCGGGAAACGGGTGCCTATCTCACCGCCGATGTCGATATCGCCGGCTACACTCCCCACAATGCCGAATTTGGCAAGGATGGTGTAGGTGAGTAGCGAACCGCGTTTCTTGGTGAGTTGCCCACCCACCCACACAAGGTTCTCCGAGAAACGATTCTCGGTTTTTACCCCTTCGGGAAGCGGGTCGAGAAGCGGAGAGCGGTCGGGGAGGTAGAGCAATGAATCGGGATTCTGGGTATAGTGTCTTATTTCGTGTGTAACGTAGGCTGCGAGACCGAATTTGGCATATTTATGGAAACCTTCGAGCAACTGCACCCCCACGGTGTTGGTGAGGCTCCAGTATTTTGTGTTATCGTCGGTTCCGCCCAGTTGCAGATAGGTATTGTTGAAATAGGAAGTGTCCTGCTTTGCGTTGGAGTTGAGGAAACGGTGCTTGGCATCGCGATAGTTCATCGTCCAAATGAAACTGGTAACGGGGATATAGGTGCGGTGCACAATCGAATCCACGAGCGAATCGCGCTCGGTGTGGTAATACCCCACCTTATAGCGGTGGTTCATGAAAAACTGCTGTCCGCCAAACACCGAATGTGCCGCCGAGAGGCGCACCGGGATGGAGCGGGCGTCGATGCTTGTCTCGCCGCTCAAGATATCCTCCGGCTTGGTGATATAGCGGTCGTCGGTGATACCGCCGTTTTCCTTGATTGTGAAGGAATAGTGGTTAAAGAATGCCTGCATCTCATAGCGGTCGCCCATATAGGAGCCGTTCAGCCCCCAGGTGAAATCTTTGTCGCTCTGCAGCTCGTAGGCGCCTTTGGAATAGATGTAGTCGAGCATCGCCCCCACCTGGGCACGGCCGTTGATGTTACCAGAGAATATCGCCCTGAGCCTGTCCTGAGTGTTCTCTTTGCCACCGCCGGTGTTGTAAGAGAGGAGAGTCATGGGGATGCGGGTGTTGTAGAAGCGCTGAGTGGATGTGGATGGAAGCCACGCGCTGAGGGCGTCGGCAAAGAAAAATTCCGACATCGTCTCGCGCTCGAAAAAGTTCATGTTCAACCCTGCCGCACCGAGGTTGCCGGTGGTGGCAAAGGCGTTGTGAGTCATCGAGGGCACAGCCTGGCGCTGGTAGTTGTATTGCAGAGTGTCGATTGTGCTCTCGTAACGCTCGCCGAGGGGCTCGGTGATGCGCCACGCCCACGAAGGCTCAAGTTGCACCTGCTTCTTGGGCTTGTTGTTGCCATCCATCGCACTCGCCGACTTTTCCCTCTGGGCAGAGGCAAACGGCACACACAATAGGGCAAGCACAATTGTCGTGAAGCGTAGTAATCTCATCGGTTTTGGCAAGTGTTATTTTTCAAATGTGAACGAGTTGCGGCCAATGCGATAGTTGTCGCAGAAGAGTTCGACTGTGTATTTGCCGGGGGTGAGGGCGGTGTTCACATTCCAGTATATTGTAATGCCTTGGATTTCTTTTCCCTCATATTCGATGGTTTTGCGCTCGGTGAACGCAATTTTCGAGCCTTCAAACTCAAATTTGCCGCTCTCGCCGAGGAGCGAGCCTTCGGGATTGGTGAGGCGCATGTAAATCACCTTGCTCCCCACCGGAGTGGAGTTGTTTTGAGGGATTGTGAAGGTAACCTGGAGTTGTTTTGCCTTTGAGATGCGCTTCTCCTTCTTGCCGTTGGATTTCAAAGCTTGGAGCGACAAACCGCTGATGTTGAGTTTCTCGGCGAGTGTCATTCGCTCGTTGAGTTCCTCGTTCTGGCGAGTAACCTCGCTCACCTGAGTGTTGAGTTTGGTGTTTTCGCGGCGGATTTCCTGGTTTTCGGCCTTCAATCCGGCATTTTCCCTGCCGAGAGCCTCAATCTGCTCGACATAGTGGCGCATGATGCCTTTGAGAGTGGCAATTTCGCTTTGCAACTCGCGAATACGGCGCTCGCTGGTGATTTTTTGTGTCTTGAGTTCCACAAGGAGTTTCTCCACCTTGTCCTTGGCTTCGGCATACTTCTCCACGAGAGAATCGTTGGTGAGGTATTTGCTTTGGTTCTCGTAGTTTTGGAACTCGGTGTTGAGTTGCTCATATTCGTTAGCGAGGTTGAGTTGCTGATTTTCGAGCGCAAGTTGCTCATTTTCAAGGCGAGTGTCGTTCACTTGCTTCATGAGAACAATAGTGGTAATCACAAGCCCGAGCAGGAGCACGGCGGCTGCAATCGCGCCACCATAGAGATAGTATTTCTTTTTCTTTTTATTCAAATTCTTGTCCATAGTTGCAGTTTTATTCTTTATTATTTGTTTCAACTGGCAAAATTAATAAAATCCCGCTCAATTTCAAAGCGAAAAACAAAGTTTAGCATTTTTGCGACGCTAAAGGCACGATTTTAGGCTTACTTAAGCCTCGGCAACCGCCATTCTAAATAATTTTCATAAAAATGCTGCCCGATTATAGGTTTTGCACCGATTTTTGAGTAATTTTGCATTTGATTTTTACATGCACTATTACCATGTCTTTCGACTATAGAACATTACGCACGCAAGCCAAAGACTATGTGATGATTGTCGTGGGGCTTGCTCTTTATTCTTTCGGTTTCACCGCCTTTATTCTTCCGGAGAAGGTGGTTATCGGAGGCGTTGCCGGTTTGGCTTCGCTCATCTATTTCGGTTCGGAGCAATTTATCGGATACGGAATACCTATCGCGCTTTCCAACTACTTGATAAACATTGCCCTCCTTGCCGCGGCCTTCCGCATTGTGGGCAAGCAGTTTGTGATTCGCACGATATTCGGCACAACGGTGCTGAGCGGACTCATCAGCCTGATGCAGCCGCTGTTCACCGCACCTCTCGTGCAGCAGCAATCGTTTATGAATGTTATTATCGGTGGCATCTTGTGCGGCGCGGGCATCGGCACCACATTTGTGCACAATGGTAGCAGCGGCGGCACCGACATCGTGGCTGCGATGGTGTCGAAACGCACCAATGTGTCGATTGGGCGCACCATCCTCTACACCGACTTCCTCATCATATCGTCATCGTTTCTCCTCTTCCATAGCATCGACAAGATTGTGTATGGCTTCATCATCCTGTTCTTCATCTCGCAGATGTCCGACATGATTATCAACACCAACCGCCAGGCGGTGCAGTTCACCATCTTCTCCAGCAAGTGGCAGGAGATTGCCGACGCCATCAACGAGGAGGCTCACCGCGGCTGCACCCTGCTCCACGGCACCGGCTGGTACACCAAGCAGGATGTGAAAATGCTCATCGTAATGTGCCGCAAAATCGAGCAAATCAACATTTTCCGCATCATCAAGGAGATAGACCCGGGTGCGTTCATCGCCCAGACCCATGTCAATGGTGTGTATGGCAACGGATTTGACGAGATGAAGGTGAAAATCAAGCGAAAAAAGAAATCGCCTGACGCCACCGCAGACAATCCCGGCGAAGAACATGAGAAAGTAATTACCAAAGACTAACCCAAACCACATTATATCATGAATTTCAAACAACTATTACTGTTTTGCGTTTCCGCAGCCACATCGTTGTCGGCAATCGCCTCGCAACCCATGGTGAAGCCGGCGCCATTGCAGCCCGGCGACACAATCGCCATTATCAGCCCGGCATCCTGCCCCAAAGCGGAAGATATCGAGGCCGCCTGCGAAGTATTTCGTTCCTGGGGATATGTCCCGGTGAAAGGTCCCAACGTGCTCACAGAGTTCGGCACATTCGCCGGAACCATCGAGCAGCGCCTTTCCGACCTCAAATGGGCATTTGAAACACCCGGAGTCAAGGCTATTGTGTGTGGGCGCGGCGGTTATGGCTCGGTACAGCTCCTCTGCCTTCTCCCCGACGGATATTTTGCCGAGCACCCCAAATGGCTCGCCGGATACAGCGACATCACCGCTATCCACGGCGCAATGTCGCGCCAGGGTGTGATGAGCATCCACTCCCACATGTGCGGTCCTATTGGCAAATTTCAAGGCACCGACACCCTCAGCGTGATGCTCCACGATATCCTCAGAGGCAAACTTCCAGTATATAAAGTGCCGGCACACCCCCACAACCAAGAGGGATGCGTGAAAGGCACACTCATCGGTGGCAACCTCACCGTAATCAACGACATGGCTGCTACTCGCTACGACCTTTGCGACATCGAAAACCCGATTCTCTTCATCGAGGATGTCAACGAAAACCTCGAGGCTATCAACCGCGGCATCTATCGCTTGAAATGCGCGGGCGTACTCGACCGCATCCGCGGTCTTGTAGTGGGCAGTTTCACCCACGCCGACCCCAACCCCGATTTTGAGACCGCCGACGATGTCGTGCACAGTATAATAAAGGAATACAACATCCCGGTGTGCTACGGATTCCCGGTGGGACACATCGACGAGAACGTGCCCCTCATCGAAGGCGCGCCGGCAATGCTGTCGGTAACCCCCGATGGCGCCACCCTCCGCTACCTCCCCCAATAATAGCACAGTTATATAAAACCAAACAGATATACGAGCAGCCGCAGCGCGGCTATCCTATTCATAACGACCTGGCACTTACGAAGTTGTGCCAGGTTTGTTATATATAAAATGTGCGTGCCGAAGGTACGCCCCTCGTTGCTGCGCTACCTGCCACAATACCGCCGGCAAAAACAGAATTGTTGAACTGAGGATTAATTCCATTCTAATTCCATCATATTATTATCAAGGAAGTCATTGAATACAGCCTCGATAACCGGAACCGATACAGAATTCCCAAATTGCTTGTAAGCAAATTTGTCATCAGGATTCACAATGAAAGTGTCCGGAAAGCCTTGTAGACGCGCACATTCACGAGGAGTTATATGTCGGGCTTTATTATTCTGAATTACACCCAACCGATTGCAGTCGGATGATGTCAAGGTAATGGATATACTTTTAGGATCCAAATACTTAAACACTTCAAAAGACATATTACCACAAACAGGACTATACTTCCCCTCTTGAACCTTAAGATATCCTTTTGATACCAAAGATTGTGCAACTTCTTCGGCATCGTCTCCATGATAGAAAGTTCGGATTTGTTCCATAGTCAGTTTTTTTCCATCCTGATGACGTCCAAATTCTGGATGTCGCCTATTTTGAATAAGTAG
>SFER01000100.1 GCA_004557195.1 Bacteroidales bacterium
AAAAAGAATTTGGAAAGGCAACCTACTATCTTTCCGACAGTTTCAACGAGATGGAAATTCCTCTCGACCCCAACGACCTTGAAGGCAAATATGCCCTGCTTGCCAACTATGGCGAATCAATTTACAACTCTATCAAAGCAGGCAACCCCGATGCTGTGTGGGTTACTCAGGGCTGGACTTTTGGCTATCAACACAAATTCTGGACACCCGAAAGCCTCAAAGCGCTCTTGAGCAGAGTGCCAAACGACAAAATGATTATCGTTGACCTCGGCAACGACTACCCGAAGTGGGTATGGCACACTGAGCAAACATGGAAAAACCACGATGGATTTTATGGCAAAGGTTGGATTTTCAGCTATGTGCCCAACTTCGGTGGAAAAACACTTATGACCGGCGAACTTGAGATGTATGCAACATCTTCGAGCGAAGCCCTCCACGCTCCCAACAAAGGTAATTTGCTCGGTTTCGGCTCTGCCCCCGAAGGATTGGAGAACAACGAGGTGGTGTATGAAATCCTCGCCGATATGGGTTGGACCGAAGACAAAATCGACCTTGACTCATGGCTCAAAGATTACTGCATGGCTCGTTATCACGGCTATCCCGAAGCAATGAAACAGGCATGGGATTTGCTGCGTAAATCGGCATACTCATCGCTCTACTCTTACCCTCGTTTCACATGGCAAACCGTCATTCATGACCAACGCCGCAAGAGCAAAACCGATTTCGACCGTGAAGAATTTTACAAGGCTGTAGAATTGTTCCTTTCATGCGCTTCTCAACTCGAAGGCTCCGAACTTTATCGCAATGATGCAATAGAGCTTGCCGCATATTACGCTGCAGCAAAAGCCGACATTCTATACAAACGTGCCCTCGAAGCCGACGCATCGGGCAACAAATCGGTGGCATCAAAACTCATCAAGAAGGTGATTCCTATTCTTCTCAGAATCGACACACTTCTCGCTTCACACAAAACCACAAGCCTTGAAGAGTGGGTTCGTCTTGCTCGGAACTACGGTGCTACCATAGCCGAGAAAGACAACTATGAGGCAGATGCAAAGCGCCTTATCACCACATGGGGCGGATTCCAGGAAGATTATGCCGCTCGTTTCTGGAATGGTCTCATCAAAGACTACTACGTGCCGCGCATAAAAATCTATTTCTCCGAGGAGCGAGAATCACTCGACTCTTGGGAGGAACAATGGATTAACACCCCTTGGACAAGCGACCACAAGAGTTACAAGAATCCTGTGGCTGAAGCCCAAAAATTGATAAAAGACACTAAATCAATCAAATAAACTAATATAATGCCTAAGATTAACAAAATAGTGCTTGCTTTCGACTCATTCAAGGGGTCGGCATCATCGACAGAATTGGCTGATGCTGCTCGGCAAGCGATACTCGGTGAAATTCCGCAATGCAAAATTGCACAATTTGCAATTGCGGATGGCGGAGAGGGTACCACTGCCGCCATTTGCTCTGCCATTGAGAGTAGAGTGGTGGAATGTGATACAACCGATCCTCTAATGCGCCCCATTTCAACACAATACAACATCACTCCTGATGGAGTGGCAATAATGGAAATGGCTTCGGCTTCGGGACTCACTCTTGTGGAGCCCCATTTGAGGAATCCCTTAGTCACAACAACCTATGGCACAGGTGAGATGATTCTCGATGCAATATCCAAGGGATGCCGCACGATAATCTTGGGCATTGGTGGAAGTGCAACCAACGATGCCGCAATAGGTCTGCTATCAGCACTTGGCATCAGGTTCTACGACAAGGAAGGGAACCCCACTCTCGAGCTGTGCAAGGTTGCCGATTTCGACATTAGAGAGATAAATCCCGATGTAAAAAATACTAAATTCATTATTGCCTGCGATGTGAACAATCCCTTTTAT
The DNA here is from genome assembly GCA_004557195.1 of Bacteroidales bacterium. Lineage (GTDB taxonomy): Bacteria > Bacteroidota > Bacteroidia > Bacteroidales > Muribaculaceae > W0P31-042. The sequence continues at coordinate 1,899 of SFER01000100.1, forward strand.
GGCGATAGTGGAGCAGCACATATCTATTCACCACAAAAGGGTGCATCGCCCTCTCAGGTGGAAGAGCTGGATGCCGGATTACGGAATTTTGCGGCACTTGTAAAAACGAAACTGGGCATTAACCTCCAAGAAATCCCCGGAACCGGTGCAGCCGGAGGAATGGGCGGCGGGCTGCTTGCATTCCTCAATGCCACCCTCAAGCCGGGAATCGATACAATCCTCGAAATGATAGGATTTGACAAAGAGGTTGCCGACGCCTCGGCAGTTTTTACAGGCGAAGGGAGAATCGATAGTCAGTCGGGGATGGGAAAAGCGATTGGCGGCATAATAAAGCTTGCGCAGAAACACAATGTGCCGGTGATAGCCATTGGTGGTAGCGTTGCCGATGACGTTGATGCCGACAAGCTCGGTCTTCTTGCCGCAATGTCGATTCAGCAAGGTCCCTTCTCGCTCGAAGACTCAATGAAAAAGAAGAATACGCTCAAAAACGTAGAAAAAACAATAAAACAAATCACACGACTAATATCATTATAAGAATATGACTGCAATAGGAGCCATTATTGGGTTGATAGTGGCAATATTTTTGATAATCAAGAAATTGCCTGCCGCTTATGCCATGATAGCGGGGGCATTGGCAGGCGGATTGCTCGGTGGCATAGCTCTGCCGCAAACCATTTCGCTGATGATAGATGGCATAAAAGACATTTCCCCAGCAATAATAAGGATAATCGCTGCCGGAGTGCTATCGGGAGTGCTTGTAAAATCGGGTGCAGCCGAGACAATCTCCAATGCTATCATTAAAGTGCTTGGTGCTCAAAAAGTGTTTCTCGCACTCGCATTGGCTACTATGCTACTTTGTGCCGCAGGTGTGTTTATCGATGTAGCGGTAATCACCGTGGCACCTATCGCCTTATCGCTCGGAAACAGACTCGGAATATCGAAATCGTTACTCCTAATTGCAATGATTGGTGGTGGGAAATGTGGTAACATCATCTCCCCCAATCCCAACACAATTATTGCCGCCGAGAATCTCGAGGCGTCGCTCTCCTCAGTGATATTCTATAACATCATCCCGGCTACTATCGGTTTGATATTCACTGTGTTTGTGGTATCCAAACTCATACCTCAAAAGCAAATCCAACTCTCCGGAAAAGAATTTGAAATAGAGAATAAAAATCTGCCATCGGTGTGGAGCAGCCTATCGGCACCTATAACCACACTGCTGCTTCTTTCGCTCCGTCCTATATGCAATATCACAATCGACCCGCTTTTGGCAATGCCTATCGGTGGTCTTGTCGGGATTGTGTGTATGAAAAAATATCGTGAATCTCTCTCGTGCCTCGAATACGGATTGCAAAAGATGTCGGGAGTGGCAATACTGCTTATCGGCACAGGTACTATTGCAGGAATCATTAAAAATTCCACACTCAAAGACTGCATTTTGCAAATGCTTGCCCAGGCAAACTTTAGCGACACCCTTGTTGCACCAATTTCGGGTGCGCTTATGTCGGCAGCCACCGCATCTACAACAGCGGGAGCAACACTTGCATCGGCATCATTCTCCGATGTAATCCTCGGCATTGGTATTTCGGGTGCATGGGGGGCGGCAATGATAAACTCCGGTGCCACGGTGCTCGACCACTTGCCACACGGGTCATTCTTCCATGCGACAGGCGGTGTATGCGAATTAACATTCAAAGAACGCCTCAAATTGGTTCCTTATGAGAGCCTTATCGGCGGAGTTTTGGCAATTCTTACCACTATAATGTATTTTATATGCAATTAAACGCCTCAAATAGAATAGAATCGCTTGACATACTGCGCGGTGTAACCGTGTGCGGGATGATTCTTGTGAACAATGCCGGTGCTTGCGGCTTCGGCTATACTCCCCTCAAACACGCCAAGTGGGACGGCTTTACGCCTGCCGACCTCGTGTTCCCGATGTTTATGTTCATAATGGGTGTATCCATCTATCTGTCGTTGTCGAAACATAATTTCAACCCCTCGGCATACCTGTCGAAGGTGTTATCGAGAACGGTTAAAATCGTGTTGGCTGGAATCGTCATGCACATAGCCATGTCCATGATTGCAGAGCAGACATTTGATGTCCTTGAGACACTCCGAATCCCGGGAGTGCTTCAGCGACTTGGCATCTGCTATGGGATTGTGGCAATAATGGCTCTTTACATGAAACATCGCAATTTCTACTGGCTTATTCCGTTGCTGCTTGTGGGCTATTCCATTATTCTCGCAGCGGGGAATGGATATGAGAAATGCGCCGACAACATTTGCGCTATAGTTGACAATCTTGTGTTCACCAGCAACCACATCTATCTCAAAGGAAAGCAATTTTTAGACCCGGAAGGAGTATTAAGCACCATCCCGGCAGTTGCACAAGTGATGATAGGCTTTATTTGCGGAAAATATATCAAGGAAAACAAAGATAATATCGACAGAGTATTGCCGATGTTTATTCTTGGCACAATATTGCTCATAATAGGCTATTTATGGAGCTACTCATGCCCGTTGAACAAGCGATTGTGGACTCCAAGTTTCACATGTGTAACTTGTGGAGTGTCTGCGCTGATGCTTGCTGTGTCGATGTATGTTATCGATGAGAAGAAGAAATGGAAGCGTCTTCGCTTTTTCACAGTTGTGGGCATTAATCCGCTTGTGATATTTCTTCTAAGTGAAATCCTTGGAGAAGCATTCCGCACGCTGGAGATTACCACATGGTCGTTTGTGCATTTGTGGCAACCTGTATTCGGAGATTACGGAGGCAGCCTCATGTATGCAATAGTGTTTATGCTAATCAACTGGGGTGTAGCCTATTTATTATATCGTAAAAATATAACTATTAAATTATAAGACATGAAATCAAGACATCTATTACTATCACTAATCTTCATTGTGGCGGGTTTCACGCTCAATGCCGCATCGCTAAAGAAAAGCGACGCAAGAGAGATTGATGCAATAACTCAACTCGCGAATCGCATTATTCCCGGGAACGCTCATAATTTTGAATTTCGCGTAATTCCGCATGATAAAAAGAAAGACACTTACTCAATCGAAGACCATAATGGCAAAATACTAATTTCCGGCAATAACGCTAACTCCATGGCAGTTGCCCTAAACTACTATCTCAATAATTTTTGCAACACCTCCGTGTCATGGTATGCCGAGGTTCCGGTAGTGATGCCTGAAACGATGCCTAAAGTAGGCAGCAAAATCACATCAACCGCTCGTGTCGATCGCCGTTTCTTCCTCAATTACTGCACCTATGGCTACACAATGCCATATTGGGATTGGAAACAATGGGAACGTATCATAGACTGGATGGCACTTAATGGTATCAACATGCCACTTGCAATCACCGGTCAAGAGGCTGTGTGGTTTAATGTATTGCAACAACTTGGCATGACACCCGATGAAATTCGCTCATATTTTGTAGGTCCCACTTATCTCCCCTGGCATCGCATGGCGAACATCGACCGCTGGAACGGTCCCCTACCGCAAGAGTGGCTCGACAAGCAAGTGGAACTCCAAAAGAAGATTCTTGAAAGAGAAAGACAACTAAATATGCGTCCTGTTCTTCCTGCATTTGCAGGACACGTCCCTGCCAGACTCAAAGAACTCTATCCCGATGCCAACATCAAATATCTCGGCACATGGGCGGGATTTAAAGACGAATATCGTTGCCACTTCCTCAACCCCGAGGAGAAACTGTTCGCCAAGATTCAGAAACTATTCCTCGAAGAACAAACAAGGCTCTTTGGAACAGACCATATCTATGGTGTAGATCCTTTCAACGAAGTTGACCCACCGAGTTGGGAACCCGACTACTTAAATAAAGTGTCGAGAAACATGTATCGAACACTCACGGCAGTTGATTCCAAAGCCGAATGGATGCAGATGTCATGGATGTTCTACCACGACCGCAAAGACTGGACTCTTCCTCGTGTGAAAGCACTCCTTTCCGGCGTGCCGACAGGCAAAATGTCGCTGCTCGACTACCATTGCGAAAATGTTGAGATATGGCAAAATACCGATAAATTCTATGGTCAGCCCTACATTTGGTGCTATCTCGGGAATTTCGGCGGCAACACCACAATTACAGGAAATGTGAAGGAAAGCGGTGCACGCCTCGACAATGCCCTTGCCAACGGTGGCAAAAATATGCTCGGAATCGGTTCGACACTCGAAGGTCTCGATGTGGTTCAATTCCCTTATGAATACATCTTTGCCAAGGCTTGGAGCAATTCACAAAAAGATGAGACATGGATAAACCACCTTGCCGACCGCCATTATGGAGAGCCCAATGAGAATGTACGCAAGGCCTGGGATATTCTCTTTAACGATGTGTATGTTCAGGTGCCACGCACACTCGGTATCCTTCCCAACTATCGTCCGGCTCTCATCAATAACGATAAAAGAATCGGCATCAACTATGACAACAACAAATTGATCGAAGCATGGTCTTTACTTCTCGACATAGATAAAGCCTCGACAAACGAAATTCAAATCGACCTTATCACAGTGGGAAGACAAGTGCTCGGCAACTATTTCACCAAAGTGAAAAATCGTTTCGACTCAGCCTACTACAAACAGGACGCCAACGCAATGCGCTACAATGCCGAAATTCTACACTCATTGCTCAGCGACATTGATGCACTCAACTCATTTAATTACCGCTGCACTATTGAGCCATGGATTCAAGAAGCAAGAAATTATGCTACAACACCCGAAATTGCCGACTACTACGAAAAGAACGCGCGCAATCTCATCACCACTTGGGGTGGTAAACTCAATGACTATGCAAGCCGCACTTGGGCGGGTCTTATCAATGACTACTATGCCAAGAGGTGGGAAGTTTACACTTCTACTCTAATTGATGCAGTTCAGAACTATGCGACACTCGATGCACAGGAGATGAAAACTAAAATGGAAGCAGTCGAGAACAACTGGGTAAACTCCACAGCGAAAATCGAGACTATGAAGAGATATGACATCCTCTCCTTCTCTCGCATGATTTACAACAAATATCGCAACGATTTCTAATTCTGCATTGCACATTTTTTTCAGAGCCTCCGTTTTTGTAACGGGGGCTCTATTGCTAAAATAAAAAGCGATAATTTCCGTTATTTGTATATTATGGAAACTATACTTTTAATACTCAGCATAATCTGCATGGTGATAGGTATTGCCGGATGCGTGGTTCCGGGAATACCGGGACCGCCATTGTCATACATCGGGTTGCTGCTACTCGAAGCAACCGATTATGCCGATTTCTCAATAGGTGCACTCGTTATCTGGGGCATTCTTGCTCTCATAACTATAATCGCCGACTACACTGTGCCGATGATTGGGAGCAAACTATCCGGTGGCACCAAATGGGGAAACTACGGCTCGCTTGTCGGAACAATAATCGGCTTATTCTTTCTGCCTCTGGGACTCATATTAGGACCATTTCTCGGAGCATTACTTGGCGAGTTAATTGGTGGAAATAGCGGCGACAATGCCTTGAAGAGCGCACTTGGCGCACTTGTGGGATTCGTTGCCGGAACCCTGCTTAAAGTCATTATTTGCTTATATTTCGCCATAGAATTTATTCTCGCATTCTTCTAAAATGTGGCAGGCGTAGAAAATAATTAACCATTCTATTTTGTTACTCTCCCCGATTGTAGTAACTTTGCACAAAAATATTAATGGTCATGGCAATCAAATCGGTATATAAAAGAGGTGCTGAAGACGGGCTGTTGTTTGGACTTTACATCAGCATTTTGGCTATACTCTTTTTCATTATGAGCAATTACAGCTGGGCTTCGGTTCCGTTGTTGCTTATGATTTTGGGTATTCCTTTTGTCATTTTCAAATTTCAGCGCCGGTGCTTAAAGGACGAATTTGGTAAAAGTGATTTCTCTACACTATGGATGCTGGGCATACTGATTTCGATTTTCGGCTCGCTAATCTGTGCCGTCACATCCTATGTGTATATGGAATTTATCAACCCCACATTCATGTATGACCAAGTG
>SFER01000101.1 GCA_004557195.1 Bacteroidales bacterium
CAACAATATTCAATATGGACATCGCAGTAAAAATTGCATATATATTCCTTTTTAACATGGTGTCTAAGTTTATCTGTTTTGTTTTACGAAACTGCCTTTATTTTGTGATACGATTTCACACCACCCCGCACGAGAGCCGTGTTGCATCAAGCACCATGCTCGAAAAACAAAAATGTCCGATATTTACAAGGCACACCGGGAATTTGTCGCTATCTTTGCAACGTAAATCACACTTCAGCTAAATGACAATCATCTCGACAATATCAGTTCTTATATCCTTTGCGTGGCTTTGCTACCGCTATGGCGGCAAGGCTCCGCTATTTTTCGGTTCTTTATTACTCGTATTATCAATAATTCTTCTATGTGCAATATAACTATCAGGCTCGAACAGCCGCAAGACTACTGCGAAGTGGAAAACCTCACCCGCGAAGCGTTCTGGAATGTGTATCGCCCGGGGTGCACCGAACATTTTGTTCTCAACCGCTTCCGTTCCAACCCCGATTTCATCCCGCAACTCGATTTCGTAATGGAAATCGATGGCAAAATCATAGGACATGTGATGTTTTCAAAGGCACACATCGACCTCGATGGCGGCGGCACACTGCCATCGTGGACTTTCGGACCCATAAGCATTCACCCCGACTACAAGCGCAAAGGCTTCGGACTACGCCTGCTCCGCTACGCCCTCGATGAGGCGAAAAAACTCGGTGTGGCGTTCATCTGCATGGAGGGAAACATCGATTTCTACAAGCACGCAGGATTCTCGCTTGCGAGCGCAATGAAAATCCACTACCACTCCGAGCCGCGCGAGAGCGAAGTGCCCTATTTCCTCGCGCAGGAGTTAATTCCCGGCTATCTCAACGGCATCGAGGGGACATACACTCCCCCGAGCGGCTATTTTGTCGCCGATGAGCAGCCCGACGAATTTGCCGCCTACGAAGCGACATTCCCCGCCAAAGAAAAAGCCTTCCAGGAGGGGCAGTTGCCACAGTTCTGCCAAAGTTGTGGCATGAAACTCACGCAAAACAGCGACTGCGGCACCAATTCCGACGGCAGCATCTCCTATGACTACTGTCGCTACTGCTACAAGGAGGGGCAATTATTGCAGCAATGCGACATGGAAGGGATGATAGAACATTGCACACAGTTTGTCGATGAAATGAACAAATTGCTGCCACATCCCGTGAGCGTCGAAGAATACCGCGAAATGGCGCGCTCATTCTTCCCGATGCTCAAGCGGTGGCGCAACAAGCCATGATAAGCATTTATGCAACAACCGACCAAGCATAAACAAGGCAGCATGGTATCGTGAGACCCCATGCTGCAATTTTTTCTCAATTAAGATACAAAAATACCCGAGATGCGAGCGGAATCTGTGTTTTTTTTGCACATTCCGCTGCAAACTCGGGGATTTCTCGTATTTCAGAGGTAAGTATATCGCTTATTTGGAAAGGGGGATTTTGTCGATGCGGCGCTGATGGCGTCCACCTTCAAAATCACTGTTGAGATAGGTTTTTACAATCTCCACAGCCTCCTCGTTGCTCACAAAGCGTCCGGGCATCACGAGCACATTGGCATCGTTGTGGGCGCGTGCCAGCTGAGCGAGCTCGGGCTTCCAGCAGAGGGCTGCACGGATGCCTTGATGCTTGTTGAGGGTGATGTTGATGCCGTTACCGGTGCCACAGATGGCAATTCCGGGATAGCACTCGCCACTCTCCACAGCCTCGGCACATGGGTGGGCGAAGTCGGGATAATCGCAACTTTCTGCCGAATAGGTGCCGAAGTCGTGATATTCGATTCCGTTGTCGGTGAGGAATTTAATCACCGCTTGCTTGGTTTCATATCCGGCGTGGTCGCTGCAGAGCGCCACAGCCTTGCCTTCTTTGAGTATCGACATAATTTCTATTTTATAACGACTTGAGATGTGCAATACCGTCCTCGAGGGTCTTGATTTTGCTCTCGGCATCGGCTTTCTTCTTTCTTTCGCCTTCAACGACAGCAGCGGGAGCGTTGGCTACAAACTTCTCGTTGCTCAACTTGCCGTTGATAGATTTGAGGAAGCCTTGCATGTATTTGAGTTCAGCCTCGAGTTTCTTCAATTCCTCTTCCACGTTGATATTGTTGCCCAACGGAACGCAGTATTCGGTTGTTCCAACGAGGAACGAAGCCGCGGTGGCGTCTTTTTCGGCAACTTTGCTGATAGCGGAGAGGTTGGCGAGTTTCATAATCACCGGCTGGAGCGGAGCCTCGGCATCTCCCACGAGATGGAGCTCGAGTTGCTCCTTGTTGGGGATGTTTTTCTGCAAGCGCACGGTGCGCACACCTGCGATAATCTCCTTGACAGCCGCCATGGTGTCGATAAGCGCCTTGTCGGGTTCGCCGGCAATCGGCATCCGGGCAACCATGATGCTCTCGCCCGGCTTGCGATCGGTGAGGTGCTGCCACAATTCCTCGGTGATAAACGGCATGAACGGGTGGAGCATACGCAAGAGCGAGTCGAAGAAGCGCAATGTGGCGTCGAATGTAGCGCGGTCGATAGGCTTTTGATAAGCCGGTTTAATCATTTCGAGATACCACGATGAGAATTCGTCCCAGAAGAGTTTATACACCGCCATGAGCGCTTCCGAGATGCGGAACTTGCCAAAGAGGTCTGCGACCTCGGCAAGAGTGGCATCGAGAGTGGCTTGGAACCACTCCACAGCGATTTTGCTGCTCTCGGGCTGCTCGACATCTGCCACTTCCCAACCTTTCACAAGACGGAAAGCGTTCCAAATCTTGTTGTTGAAGTTGCGACCCTGCTCGCAAAGCGAATCGTCATAGAGGATATCGTTACCGGCAGGAGCGGCGAGCATCAAGCCCATGCGAACACCATCGGCGCCGAAACGCTCCATCAATTCAATCGGGTCGGGCGAGTTGCCGAGCGATTTCGACATCTTTCTGCCGAGCTTGTCGCGCACGATACCGGTGAAATAGACATTGCGGAACGGCATGTCGCCATTATACTCATATCCCGCCATAATCATTCTGGCAACCCAGAAGAAGATGATATCGGGACCGGTTACGAGGTCGGCAGTGGGATAATAGTATTTGATTTCGTCGTTTCCGGGGTTGTTGATGCCATCGAAAAGCGAGATGGGCCACAACCACGACGAGAACCAAGTGTCGAGGCAGTCGCTGTCTTGGCGCAAGTCGTCGATTGTGAGGTTGCTGTTTCCGCTCTGTTTCTTGGCGAGCGCGAGCGCCTCGTCGGCAGTCTCGGCAACGACATATCCGCCCTGTGGGAGGAAATAGGCAGGAATGCGGTGTCCCCACCAGAGTTGGCGGCTGATACACCAGTCCTTGATATTCTCCATCCAGTGGCGATAGGTGTTCTTGTATTTCGGAGGATAGAATTTCAATTCATCGTTCATCACGGGAGCGAGAGCAATCTCGGCGAAATGCTCCATCTTCAAGAACCACTGCATCGAGAGTTTAGGCTCGATAGCCACATTTGTTCTCTCGCTGAAGCCCACCTTGTTGGTGTAAGGCTCAACCTTTTCCATCAAGCCCTTCTCCTGCAAATCTATTTCGATTTGCTTGCGCACATCGAAGCGGTCCATGCCCACATAGAGCACAGCCTTCTCGTTGAGAGTGCCGTTATCGTTGAAGATGTCGATGCTCTCGAGGTTGTATTTCTCGCCGAGCATATAGTCGTTGACATCGTGAGCCGGAGTTACTTTAAGACAGCCGGTACCAAATTCGATATCGACATATTCGTCTTCGATAACAGGGATAACACGGCCCACGAGAGGCACCATCACCTTTTTGCCGCTCAACCAGCGGTTCTTGGGGTCTTTGGGGTTGATACACATAGCGGTATCGCCCATGATAGTCTCGGGGCGGGTTGTAGCCACAACAGCATAGCGGCGACCCTGCTCATCGACATGAATCACCTCGCCCTCTTTAGGCTCGGCAGCGGCATCGGTGTCGTCAACCACATAGTAGCGGAGATAATAGAGTTTGCTATGCTCCTCTTTATAGACCACCTCCTCGTCGCTCAAAGCAGTGAGAGCCTTGGGGTCCCAGTTTACCATGCGCACACCGCGGTAGATCAAGCCCTTGTTGTACAAATCGACAAACACCTTGATAACGCTCTTGCTGCGGGTTTCATCCATGGTGAAAGCGGTGCGGTCCCAGTCGCACGAAGCGCCGAGCTTGCGCAACTGCTTGAGGATGATGCCACCGTGCTCCTCGGTCCACGCCCAGGCGTGCTTGAGGAACTCCTCGCGGGTGAGGTCGGTCTTTTTGATGCCCTGCGCGGCGAGTTTGTTCACCACCTTGGCTTCGGTGGCGATAGAAGCGTGGTCGGTACCGGGCACCCAGAGAGCATTCTTGCCCTCCATGCGCGCGCGGCGGATGAGGATATCCTGGATTGTGTTGTTGAGCATGTGCCCCATGTGAAGCACACCGGTTACATTCGGCGGCGGGATAACGATAGTGTAGGGTTCGCGCTCATCGGGAACCGATTTAAACAACTTGTTGTCCAGCCAATATTTATACCACTTTCCCTCAACCTCGGAGGGGTCGTACTTGGTTGCCAATTCGTTCATATCTGTAGATTTAATAAATTTCTGATTCCAAATTGCAAAGTTACACAAAAAAACGCGATTACGCCCCTCATTTTCACAAAAATCGGTTCTTTAGCGGTTAAGATAATCGCAAGAGACGGGAAAAGGCGGCACGAAGCCGCCTTTTTTGTTATGGGATGGGGGTTAGCCGGGATTATTCGGCTGCGTCCCAAGTGCAATCTACGAATTCAAATTTGCCCGGGGCAACCACTTTGAAACGAGCAGTGTAGGTGGCGCTGCTGCCGGTATATACACCGAAATTGATGGTGTAAATCACATCGAGGCCGTCGATAGGAGCGGCATCGGGGTGAATAGCTGCAAGTGCGCCCGGCATTACCTCGGTGGTGAAGCGTTTCTTCATGAGTGCGAGGATAGCATCGTCGTCCATGCCCTCATAGCCGGCGGGATATTGCTCGCGAGCCTTGGCAGGGCGAAGATCGACATTGCCTTGATAAGCCGAAGTACCGCAGTAGTACTCGTTGTTGCCATAGCTCGACACATAGAAGTTGCCATCCTTGATGCCGGTAGAGCCGAGAGGCTTATCGATGTTTTCATACACCCAATCAACGCAAGCCTGGTAGTAGAGAGTGCTGATTTCGATACCCTTACCTGCAGGGAGAGTGATTTCGACATTGGGGTTGTACATCCACTTGCCGCCGGTTCTCACGAATTGAGCGCTTTCCTCAATCACGCCGGTGTTCTTAATCCATTGTGTGCCGTCGAAGGTGTATTCATCGCATACAAACGAAGTTGCGCCGCTCTTGTAGAGTTTGTAACCAACGAGTTTGCTGTCTTCCTCGCGAGCAAACGGATATTTCTCTTTGAGGTAGATAGGCAAGTAGAAATCGGGATCGGAGAGGTTGTAGTATTTTTGGTCCATATCCTCATAATCCGATGGTTGAACCATATCGATAGAGGTGTTGGCACTCCACTTGTTGCCATCAAAGGCATACACGGCAGTAACCTTCTCGTAGGGGACAAATGTGGGAGCGTCCTTGAGAGCCGGAGCGGCAGCCACCGACTTGGCATCAACAAGCACGAAATTGACATATTTTTTGGAAGAAATCGACACGAGGTAACCGGTGATGGTGTAGGAAACGCCATCGGCAAAGAGAGCCTTTTGCTCGGCTGTGCCTTGGTAGATACTGCCTTGCGATGCCTCGGCGCCTTCAACATTGAAATTGATAAAGTTGGAAACTGCGGCTGTTGCTGTGAATTGGCAATATTGAGGGGCGAAGTTGCCTTCACGCACTGCAGCGGCATCGAAATCGGCGCCGGTGAGCACTTTTGCAGCAGGATAAGCCACCTTCTCGGTGCCTTCGATCGACACGGTGTAGTCCTCGGCAGTGCCTGAAATCTGGAGACCTGTACCATAAGCCGAAACAGTTCCGGAAACCTTCACTTGCGTGCCCACAGTCCAATCGGCAGCAGTGAAGCCGCTTGAATAATAAACGAGGATAGAACCTGAATTGTCGGTGAGGATGAAACCGCGGTTGCATATAGCGCTCACAACACCGGCCACCTCAACTACGTCATCGACAGCGACAGTTCCGAGCACCGAAGTTTTTTGGAATGTAGGAGGTTGTGGTTCGTCGCCGCCGCTGCCGCTGCCGCCGCCGAAATCGGGTTCCTCATAGGCTTGGTTGTAGTTCACAACAATCATGTCGCCTTTCTCGGCATCGGGGAAGCGATAAGCGAGGAGAGCGGGGAGAGTAGCCTTGGCTGTAACCGATGGAGTGAAAGCCTCGGCGTATTCAATGTCGTCGTCCCAAGCGAGGATGTAGTCTTCGCCGATGAGAGTGTATTCAGTAGCCGAACCGAAAGCCACAACATCTTCGGGCATTTCGGCAGCAGTGTTGTAGGTAATTTTAATCGACGAGCCGTCGCTGAGAGTGAAATAGGAGAAATCGGGGTCGCTAAGGAAATTGGGGATATATTCCTTGGCGCTGATTTCATTGGTGAAATAGTGCTGTGTGCCCACAGCCTTGAGTTGCTTGGAGAGAGCGTCGCCCGCCTTGGCGATATTGTCGGAGTTTGCGGCAAGGTTGGCATAGTCGGCAGCGGTGAGAGTGTATTCCACAGCCTGCTTGTTGGTAGCAGCGGGGTCGCCTTCAAAGCCGTCCAACTTGTCGTTCCACGCATTCACATCGCAAGAAGCAACCGATGCGAGACATGCTCCGGCAAGTAATGAATATAATAGATTCTTTTTCATTGTTATCTAATGATTAATGGTTTAGAAATTAACTTTTAAGCGAACCGAGTAGGTGCGGCCGAAAGAGTAGAACACACGGTAGGCATTGTCCCAAGAGCCTGTTTCGGAAGTCGAAGTGTAGGCATCCATCACATAGTAGTGGTTGAAAAGGTTGTTCACATTGCCATAGAATGTAGCTTTGAGACCACCCATCTTGAAAGAGTAGCTTGCGTGCAAGTCGAGTTGATTACCCCACGGAATTTCCCAAGGATCGGCAACCGAGATAGTGGAATTGGCGGTGTAGTTACTCGAAGACACTTGATAGTCGCTGTAGTTGCGAGCGTTAACCACCCAGTCGGCACCTATGCGGAAGCCTTTGAAAGGACGGAAAGTAGCGCCGATAGAGCCGGTAGTCTGAGCAGAGCCACCCACCTTGATGCCCTTCTGGTTGAGAGTGGCATAAGCGTGGTCGGCAGCCATTACACCCGAAGCGAGGTTACCGCGCAAGTCGCTGAGCGGCTGACCCAACTGGTTGTAGAAGTAACCGGTTGCATTGCTGTCCCAGATGTAGTCGCCCCAAGAGAGCATACCTTGGAGTTCAAACCAGCGAGTGGGGCGATAGGTAAAGTTAACCTCCACACCCATGTGGCGTGCATCCACACCTTGCATATTTAAGAAGTAGCGGTCGCCGGCGTGCTCACCCGAAGTGATTTCGCCGCTGCGTGTAGTGGTTTTGTCTATCCATCGAGTGTAGTATGCGTTGAGATTGGCAGCGAAAACGGGGTTGCGGAAACCGTAACCGATTTCGTAGGACATAATCTTCTCGTTCACGGCATCGGGGTTGGTGGCATTGCTCACAGCCGCAGAGAGGAATGCGCCACCCGAATAGAAAGGAGCGCGGCTGATGTAGCCAAGATTGAAATACACGTTGTTGCAACGGTCGATATTGAAATTGGCACCACCCTTCACGCTACCGCCGAGGAAGTTGAGTTTTTCTGATTTCTCATGAGCCTTGTCGTAGTAGAAGTGGTCGATACGCCAGTAGGTAGTATTGTTAATCGAGCCTGAGAGCACGAAATTGAGG
>SFER01000102.1 GCA_004557195.1 Bacteroidales bacterium
CGCGCTACAACTTGGCGCGAGGGTGAAAATGCCTGCCTATTTCTCCGATGGCATGGTATTACAGCAAAACTCGGTGGTGTCGTTCCACGGCACCGCATCTCCGGGAGAGCGAGTAGTCGTTTCGCCCGGATGGACAAGCCAGAAATACACTGCCACGGCAAGTAGCCGCGGAGCCTGGAGCGTAGCGGTGACTACCCCCTCCTACGGCGGTCCGCACACAATCACCGTGAGCGATGGCACACCCATAACAATCAAAAATGTGCTCATCGGCGAAGTGTGGATTTGCTCCGGGCAGTCTAACATGGAAATGCCGGTGAAGGGATTCCGCGGACAGCCTGTCGCAGGGAGTGCCGACCTCATTGCCGGTGCAAATCCCAACCAGTGGATTCGCCTTATGCGTCAGCCCAATGCTTGGTCAACATCGCCAAAAGATAACCTCACCGATGTGAAATGGACATATGCCGACTCTCGAGCCGTTGCCGACTTCAGTGCGGTGGGTTATGTGTTTGGCAAGACCTTGAGCGACGCTCTCGAAGTGCCTGTCGGATTGATTCAATGCGCATGGAGCATGTCCACAATCCAGGCGTGGATGCCTCGAGAGACACTCCGCTCGCAATTCCGCAATGTCGAGCTCCCCGATGTCAACAGCGTGGATTTCGGATGGACCCAGGGCACACCCACACTCCTGTGGAACGCCATGGTGGCTCCGTGGAAAGGTTTCCCGGTAGCCGGAGTAATCTGGTATCAAGGCGAGGCTAACACCCCCAATGCGGCACAATACAAGGCGCTGTTCCCCGCCATGGTTAATGATTGGCGCACCCTTTTCAACAATCCCAATTTGCCATTCTACTATGCGCAGTTGGCACCGTGGCGCGACGAGGCTTGCGACAAGACCTTGTGGGCAGATTTCCGACAAGTGCAGAACGAACTCCTCTCGGAAGTGCCAAACACCGGGATGGTGACCACCGGCGACCTTGGCGACAGCATCTTCATTCACTTCCCCAAGAAAATAGAGGTGGGGCGTCGTTTCGCTTATCTCGCACTCGAAAAGAAATACGGTCGCACCGGACTTCGCTCGGCAGCGCCGATGGCAGTGAAGTGTGAGGCAATCAGCGAAACCGAACTCCTCGTGGAGATGAGCGGCGGCGAGGATGGACTCACCCCCGAAAACGCCATGCTCAAAGGCTTCGAGGTGGTCGATGCCAATGGAAAAGTGCATCCCGCCAAAGCCACAATTCTCAACGGCGACTGCAAAGTGAAAGTGTGGAACGACGATGTGGCATATCCCGTTGAGGTGCGCTACGGCTACCACAACTATTACGAGAGCAACCTCTACAGCAACCTCGGCATCCCCGCGGCTCCATTCCGCATCGCAGCACCCAAATGCCGCAAAACCGCGCTCATGTGGATAGATGCCGAAGCCAACTACCGCCGCTTCTGCAATGCCGACAGCATCGATTACTACATGAAGAAAATCGCCTCCCTCGGCTTCACCCACGCTGTTGTGGATGTGCGACCCATATCGGGCTACGTGCTCTACAACAGCCGTCTTGCACCGAAAGTCAAGGGTGCACCCACCCATTTCGACTATCTTGCCAAATTCATCGAAACAGGGCATAAATATGGTCTCAAAGTGCTCGCCTCGATGAATGTGTTCTGCGCAGGGCACAACTATCACAACGACGGCGTGATTTACACCCAGCATCCCGAGTGGGCGAGCGTGGTGTATGATCCGAAGCGCGGTCTTATCTCCATCACAGAGCAGAAACACAAATATGGCGCGATGGTCAATCCGGTAAATCCGCAGTATCAGCGCTATATCGTGGATATTATGAAAGAACTTGCCGGCAACTACCCGCAACTCGACGGCTTGATGCTCGATCGTGTGCGCTACGACGGCTTGCAAGCCGACTTCTCCGAGATGAGCCGCAAAGCATTCGAGGAATATATCGGCAAAAAGGTGAAGAAATTCCCGCAGGATATCCTCACATGGCAAAAACGCGGCAACCGCCACTTTAAGGCTGTGCCCGGCTCGCTCTACAACAAGTGGCTCGAGTGGAGAGCCAAAACAATCACCGACTTTATGGCATTTGCCCGCGGAGAGGTGAAGTCGGTTCGCCCCGACATCGTCTTCGGCACCTACACCGGCGCATGGTATCCCTCTTACTACGAGGTGGGTGCCAATTTCGCAAGCCGCGACTATGACCCGTCGAAAGATTTCGACTGGGCGACACCGCTCTACAAGAATTTCGGATATGCCGAACTTATCGACCTTTACGCCACCGGCAACTACTACACCGACATCACCCTCAAAGACTACAAGGGGAGTGAGGTGTGGAACGAAACCGACAGCGAGGCGCACAGCGGCACCTGGTATTGCGTGGAAGGCTCTTGCCGTCACCTGCGTCAAATCCTCGGCACCAACCGCTTCCTCGGAGGTCTCTTGGTTGACCAATTCTACAAGAATCCGCAAGATTTGAGCCGCTCTATCGCACAGAACCTCAAAGACAGCGACGGACTTATGATATTTGATATAGTGCATATTATAAATAAAAACCTTTGGAAAGAAGTAGAAGAAGGAATGAAAGAAGGAGGTAACTTATGAAAGAGAGAGCATTGTCGCTTGATGCGCTTCGAGGCTATGCCATTCTGACGATGGTTCTAAGCGCAACAATAGTATATGGTGTGCTGCCCGGCTGGATGTACCATGCCCAGGTGCCGCCGCCCGATCATATTTTCAATCCCAATCTGCCCGGACTCACATGGGTGGATATGGTTTTCCCATCGTTCCTCTTTGCCATGGGAGCGGCATTGCCGTTCTCGGTGGGGCGCAAGTGCCGCAAAGGGGAGGCAAAATGGCGTCTTGCTCTCAATGCCTTGTGGCGCGGAGTGAAACTCACATTCTTCGCTATCCTCATTCAGCATTTCTACCCGTTTATGACCGGCGACCCGCAGGACCTTCATAGTTGGTTGCTTGCCATCTTCTGCTTCGTGTTGCTATTCCCGATGTATATGCGCATCCCCGGCGAACTTCCCGGCTGGGCACGGACAGCCATCCAACTTGGAGCCATGGCAATCGGAGCCGCGGTGATGCTCACTTGGGACTATCCTCGAGGATATGAGTTCAACCTTCACACCTGCAACATCATCATCTTCATTCTTGCCAATGTGTCGGTGTTTGCCACACTCCTCTATCTTTTCACACTCGACAATGTGAAAGTGCGCCTTGCGATACTCGCCATCCTCTTTGGCGTGATAGTGTCAGCCGACCTCGACAAGAGTTCGTGGTGCGCAGCACTCATGCAATACACCCCGGCAGACTGGCTCTATGTCCCCGCCTATCTGAAATATCTCTTCATCGTGATACCCGGAAGTTTTGCCGGTGAAATCCTTCTCAAATACACAAGCAAGATGCAGGAAACATCCGACAACACCCCGAAAATGCGCGCATTGGCAATGGTTGCGGTTACACTCTCAATCGTGATAGTCAATCTTGTGTTCCTCTACACCCGTTGCCTCAATCTTAATCTCCTGCTCAACGTCGTTTTACTCGTTGCCGGCTATGCGCTGGTGAGAAAAGGGGAGGGCTACACTGCCTTGTGGCGTGCGCTGTTCATTGCAGGAGCGTTTATGCTTCTCCTCGGACTTGCATTCGAGCCGTTTGAAGGGGGCGTGAAGAAAGACCCGGTAACATTCGGCTATCTTTTCATCACCGGAGGCATGTCGTTTATGACACTCATATTCTTCAGCGCAATCTGCGACTATTTCCGCTGCAAGCGTTCCACCTCGTTCCTCGTGATGTCGGGGCAGAACCCGATGGTGGCATACGTCGCAGTGGATTTGCTCATCTATCCGCTGCTCAACATCTTCGGTCTCACACAATTCCTCGGGGTGTTTTATCTCACCCCGTTCCTCGGATTTGTTCAAGGAGTGGTGCTCACATCGCTTGCCGTTGCGGTTACAATGTTCTTCACTCGCATGAAGTGGGTGTGGCGCACATAAATTTCGACTAATCTAAACCAATTACTTATATATGAAAACATTCAGTATGACAATTCTCGCATTAGCGAGCGCTATGTGCCTTTTGGGATGTAGCGAAAGTGCAAGTTACAAGGTAATACCCTTGCCTAACAGTATCGAACTGAGCGAGAATGCCGCTCCATTTGTAATCAACTCCGGAACAACAATTGTAGCCGAGGGAGAGGAGATGGAGCGCAATGCCAATATGCTCGCCAAATATATCGATGAACTCACCGGCATTGAAGTGGGTGTGAACACATCGGGCAAGCCGATAGTGTTGCGTGCGTCGCTTGCAAGCGAAAACAAAGAGGCTTACCGCATGAGCGTGTGTGCCGACAGTATCGTGATTGAAGGCGCCTCGCCTGCAGGTGTGTTCTACGGAATGCAGACACTTCGCAAGTCGCTCCCGGCAACCGATGTGTCGAGTGTTGAGATGCCAGCCGGTGTGATAGACGATGCGCCTCGTTTCGGCTATCGCGGAGCACACTTTGATGTGTCGCGCCACTTCTACACAATCGATGAGGTGAAAACATTCATCGACATGATGGCACTTCACAATCTTAACACTTTCCACTGGCACCTCACCGACGACCAAGGTTGGAGAATCGAAATCAAGAAATACCCCAAACTTATCGAGGTGGGCAGCAACCGCAAGGAGACCGTGATAGGCCGTCTTCCCGGCAAATGGGACGGCAAGCCTCACGGTGGCTACTACACACAGGAGCAAGCGCGCGAAGTAGTGGAATATGCCGCCGAGCGCTACATCAATGTAATCCCCGAAATAGATATGCCGGGGCACATGCGTGCCGCCATCGCTTCATATCCTCAACTTGGCTGCACAGGCAAGCAAATGGATGTGTGGACCGAGTGGGGCGTGGCAGAAGATGTGCTTTGTGCCGGTAATGACTCGACCATGGCATTTATCAAGGATGTCCTCAATGAAATCATGGACATATTCCCATCGAAATATATCCACATCGGCGGTGACGAATGCCCGAAAGTGCGTTGGAAAGAGTGCCCCAAGTGCCAGGCTCGCATTCGTGCCGAGAAAATCACCCCCAAAGGCAAATTCTCAGCCGAAGACCGTCTCCAGGGCAATGTAACTCGCTTCGCCTATGACGTAATCAAAGAGCGCGGCAGAGTGATGATTGGATGGGACGAAATCCTCGAAAGCGACATCCCGAGCGATGCCATTGTAACCTCGTGGCGTGGCGATGACGGTGCCGTTGAAGGTGCCAATCGCGGCAATAAGGTGATTCTTTCGCCCAACACTCACCTCTATTTCGATTTCTACCAGTCGAAAGATGTGCAATACGAGCCGTTTGCAATCGGTGGCTATATCCCGGTGGAAAAAGTGTATAGCTTCGAGCCAATACCTGCTGAACTCACCGGCGACAAAGCCGACCTCGTAATCGGTGCTCAAGCCAACCTCTGGACTGAGTATATCCTCGACTTTGCGCAAGTGCAATACATGGAACTTCCGCGCATGGCAGCCCTCGCCGAAGTGCTCTGGACACAACCTGACAAGAAGAACTTCGATTGCTTCAAAGACCGCATCCCGGCACTCTTTGCAATCTACGACCGTCTTGGTTATAACTATGCCAAGCATCTTGCCGACATCACTGCAACCTACACTCCGGTGCCCGAAAAGAAAGCGTTGAGTGTTGATTTCACCACTTTGAAAGGGCGTGAAATCCACTATACACTCGATGGTTCGGAGCCTACCGAAAAATCGGCAAAATATGAAGGCGAACTTTTCATCACCGACAATGCAATAGTGAAAGCAGCCTCTTATGCGTCGGGCAAGCCGAGCCGAGTGCTTTGCGACACTATCACCGTGAACAAGGCCACATTCTGCAAAGCAGTGCTCAACAGCACCCCCGCCGAGGGATATGCATTTGCCGGCGCTCCCACATTTGTCGATGGCATCACCGGCACTCAAAACTATCGCACCGGTCGCTGGGTGGGCTTCGTTAACGGCGATTGCGATGTGACAATCGACCTCGGAGCAGAAACCGAATTTGGCGAAGTGGGCTTCAACTGCTGTGTATTCCAATGCGACGGCGTTGTGGATGCAAGCGGTGTGGAAGTGAAGGTGTCGAGCGACGGTAAGGAATTTGTTGCCGTGGCATCGGAAACCTATCCCGAAATCGACCGCAACTTCGAGTTTGGCTCGTTGCATCACTCCGTTAAATTCGACACATGCAAGGCTCGCTATGTCAATGTGGTGGTTAAGAGCACCAAGGCATTGCCCGCATGGCATGCCTTTTCGGCATCTCCCGCATTCGTGTTTGTCGATGAGATAAGTGTAGATTAATCATGACTCGAATCTATTCATTCCTGCTCTCGATTCTGCTTGCGTGCTCATTGCAAGCCGCCGATGTGCTCCCTGTAACCGGCAGTTGGATTAACTTGTTCTATCAAGATGTGAGGAACAAATATTCCAACCCCAAAGATATGGACAACACCGACCCTGCATTGTGGCGTGCCAAGGTGCGCGAGATGCACGATATGGGAGTGGAATACATCGTGTTTATGGCGGTAGCCAACGAAGGCAAGGCGGTGTATCCGTCGAAGATAATGCCTCTTGGCTACAACCCCGACCGCGAAAGCCCTGTGTCGGCAATCCTCGATGAAGCCTCTTCGCTCGGCATGAAAGCATTTTTGAGCATCGGCTGGGCGGAAAACCAGGACGACAACCTGCGCATCCCCGCCATTCTCAATCGCCAGAAAGAGATAATGGCGGAACTTGCCGAAATCTATCGCGACTGCCCCGCGTTCTACGGGTGGTATCTTCCGGTGGAAGACTGCCTCGGACCGGTACTCACCGATGCCGCTGTGGTTGCTGTAAACAACCTCGTGGAGCGTGCCCACAAGCTCACACCGGGAAAGAAAACCCTCATATCGCCCTACGGATTCTTCCGCTCCGAATTTAATAACCCGCGTTTCGGAACGCAGATAGAACGCCTCAAGGTGGATATCATCGCCTATCAAGACGAGGTGGGATGTGTGCGCGAGAAATTCCCCATGCCTCGCCTCAAGATGGCATGGAAAAAGATGCGCGAAATTCACAACCGCACCGGAATTGAATTTTGGGCAAATTGCGAGCTATTCACCTGGGAGGCAGGAACCAACAGCCGCGAGTCGGCACTCATTCCCGCAGCATTTCCGCGTGTGTTGTCGCAACTCGTGGCGGCAACCGATGGAGGAGTGGAACGAATAATCTCGTTCATGACTTGCGGAATATGGAGCCTCGGCAACGATGGCTACAGCCTCGGGCAGCCTTCGCTCTCGAAATGCACCGCCACCGACTACATGGCATGGCGCAACGGAGACCGCCGTTGGAAACTCCTTGAGAAGTCGATGCGCGGCGAGTTGAAATCGCTTTGCGGCAACGGTTCCGTTCTCACAGATGGCATTATCGGCGAGGAGACACCCGAAGACACTGCATGGCAACAGTTCAAGCCGGGAGCCAACACCATAGAGATCCCGACAGGAAGTGCTGAAGCATCGAGCGTGTTTTTGCGCTTCTTGAATTGCGCCAAAAAGGGGATAGGACTTCCCTACAAAGTCTATCTCTACGCCGGAAATGATTCCGACCACTGCACATTGGTGAGTGTTAGCGATGTGGAGCAATTCCCCAACAAACTCCACGACACTTGGATTGACTGTGTGCAACTTGCTCTCCCCACAGGAGCAAGGCATGTCAAAGTGGTGCTG
>SFER01000103.1 GCA_004557195.1 Bacteroidales bacterium
AGGCCATGCAGAAAGGGTTTTACCGCCGCCTGTCGATCAGCCACTGGGCGCGGACGTCGCGGGAACGCAACCTGTACAATCTGTATGTCAAAGGCCGCGCCCACTGTCTGGCGTTCGGTCCCGGCGCGGGCGGCAATCTGGACGGGTTCTTCTATCTGAACCAGTCGGACTACCGGGCGTGGCAGGAAGAAGTCCGGGCCGGACGCAAGCCCATCGCCATGCTGTTCCGCCCGTTCCCGCAGGGAAAGCTGTTCAAGGCCATCGCCGAGGGGATGGAGCAGGGCTGGCTGGACATGCCGGGGCTGGAAGCGGCTTACGGCATCCCGTTGGGCGAGGTGTGGAAACCCGTGCTTGAGCAATGGGAGCGGGCGGGTCTTGTCGAACGGGACGGGGCCTTCATCGTGCTTACGCTCGCCGGGCAGTTCTGGCAGGTGAACCTTTCACAACTGTTGCTTGATTATCTCAAGCGTGCTTTGGAGGCCTGATGTTTGTAAGGAAGATGCTGGCCCGTGCCTTGCCGTTGACGGCGCTGGGCCTGGCGGCGTGGTGCCCCGCCTATGCCGTGGAGGAGCCGGTCAAGGCGGACGACGTGTACGTGACCGCCACGAGGGTGGAGAAGGAATTGCAGGACGTTCCCATGAGCGTTTCCGTCATGACGGGCGAGGACATCAAGCGTTCTCCCGCCCGGACCATCGGCGAGCTTTTGCAGGACGTGCCGGGCGTGGAAATCAGGAATTCCGGCGGGCAGGGCTTTAAGCGCATATCCATCCGCGGCGAGAATCCCAACCGCGTGCTGATCCTCATCGACGGGCAGAAGCTCGTGGAAAACAAGTCGATGGACGGCACGCCCCTGTTGATCGATCCCTCCAACGTGGAGCGCGTGGAAGTCATCAAGGGCCCCGCGTCCGTGCTCTACGGTTCGGAAGCCATCGGCGGCGTGGTCAACATCATCACCAAGAAAGGCGGGGACAAACCGATTCAGGGCGAGGCGTCCGTGGCCTATAACGGCGCGTCCAACGGTTTTGCCGAATCTCTGTCGGCTTTCGGCGGTATGAACGGATTCAAGTACCGCGTGTCCGGCTCATACAGCGATCAGGGGAACCTGCGCACGCCTGACGGCGAAGCGCCGAACACCTCCTTCCGCCAGAAGGAAGGCAGCGCGTTCCTGAGCTACGACTTTTCCGACAAGTTCACGGTCGGCGGCGGGCTGGACAGCTTCAAGGGATCCATCCATTCCGGGAGCATGGAACCCGGCTATGAGAATTTCGCCGTGGACGTCCCCAAGTGGCAGCGCGATAAGGTTTATGCCTTCGCCGAAGCCAAAAACGTGACGCCGTGGCTTCCCCGTGTGCGCTTCGACGCATTCTGGCAGAAGAATGAAAAGGAAATGACCAACGACGTGAACACGGACCCGGCCATCACGAAGATGCCGCTGGTCGTCACCAACAATGCGGACAACCGGAACAAGCAGCTCGGCTCCTCGCTGCAGATGGACTGGGCCATCGGCGACAACCATTACCTGATCACCGGATACGACATCAGCTATGATACGCTGAAGGCTGATACGAGGGCTTCGGCTTCCACTTCAGTGGAGCGCATCCTTGCCACCGGCATCTTGGCCAGTGCGCCCCCCTTTGCGCAACAGATCGCGGCGGCATCCATGGCGAAGAGCATCCCGTACACCTCCACGGCCTACCACGAGGGCGACATGCTGACGAACGCCCTGTATGCCCAGATGGAATCGACCTTGCCCGCCGACTTCACGTTGAGCTATGGGGTACGGTATACGTGGGTCCAGTCCGAGATGAAACATGCCGAAGGAAGCAAGACCAACTCCAAGGGCACGGCCCCGTATGACGTGGGCACGGAGAGCTCCTCAAACAATTCCCGGCCGGTCTTCAATGTGGGCCTTATGTGGTCGGGCATCCCGGATCTGACGCTGCGGGCCACGTTCGCGCAGGGATTCCGCGTCCCTTCGCTGCAGGAAAAGTATGTGATGTCGGCGATGGGAGGCGGGACGATCCTGCCGAACCCCGGCCTCAAGCCGGAGACCTCGAACAGCTATGAAATCGGGGCGCGGTATGTCCATGACGGCCTGTCCGTAGACGTCGCGGCCTTCTATTCCGATGCGGACGACTATATTTATAACCCCACCATTGACGCGGATACCGACACTTCCCGCTACATCAACGTCTCGTCGGCGAAGACCCACGGGGTGGAGCTGGCCGCGAGCTATGATTTCGAATGCGGCCTCACGCCGTACGCTTCCGCGACATGGATGCGGCGCAAGTTCGACTACGGCACGCTGACCACATGGAAAACCGGCGTACCCGAATGGTCGGGCAGGGCGGGGGTGCGCTTCAAGCACGCCCTGAGCGAAACCGTTGACTTCAACGCCGACGTGTACGGGCGGTTCTCCTCAAATTCCGTCGAGAAGACCGAAAGCGAGACGACCCACTACAACAACTGGCAGACGGCGAACGTGGCTTTCGGTTTCGAGTTCGGCGACGAAAAGCAGTATACCGTGGCCGCAGAAGTCCTGAACCTCTTCGACAAGCGGTACCGGCAGGACGACAGCATTTTGGAACCCGGCCTGCACGCCAACATCAAGGTCGGCATGAGATTCTGATTTCATGAGGAAGCCTGTGCTTTAGTATTGAAATTGAATTTCATTTATATTATCAAAAAACTCTTCACAATTTAATTTTCGTTATTTATGTGAACATCCATTTGCGGGAATGGGAAAGATAGCCCGGCTTTGGGAAATTCCTTATAAATCTTCTCATTGATGTCGAAATACAGGTCCCAATAAAACTCCGAACGAGTCCATGCTCGAATTGTGATATTCACGCTGCTGTCGGCAAGTTCTTTTAGTCCAACGTAGGGAGAACGGTCGATTGGCGGAATTGCAAATGTGATTTCCGGTTTGTTTCTTTCCTCCTCGATGCGTGCTGCCAAGCGCTGACGGAATGCCTTGCGCTTGCGGTGGAATAATCGCCAAAGTCGAGAATGGTGTGGCTCATCTTCGGGAATGTCGTCGGATGGTTGCTCCGATGGCTCTTCCTCGGGAGTTGCGTTGGTGTTGTACTTCTTTCGGTCATCTTCGATGTATTTCTCTACCACACGGCTGTCTTTGGCGAGCATTTCGAGGACAAGTTTTTTTGCCGCTTCATAATCGTCGCCGTAGGAGATGCCCACGTTCCATTCCACGCGGCGGTATTCCTCGCGTGAGAAATTGTTTATGGTTCCGGTAGATAACGCGCCATTGGGGATTACAATCGCTTTGTTATCTACTGTATTTATTATTGTGTAAAAAATCTGTATTTCCTTTACGGTTCCGCTATATCCTTGCACTTCGATGAAATCGCCCACCTTGTATGGCTTTATGAATAGAATGAGCACTCCTCCGGCAAAATTTTGGAGCGTTCCACTCATTGCCATACCAATGGCAACACCGGCGGAGGCAAATATTGCGATAAACGAACTCGTCTCTATTCCGAGAATCCCGATAACGGTGATTATTAATATGAACATCAACGCTATTCTCATCAGGCTGAGAATAAATGTCGAGAGAGACAATTCCACTTGTCTATTCACAAGTATCTTCTTCACCACTGAGTAGATGCGGTTGATGAGAAATTTCCCGATATAGAATACGAGAATGGCTATCGCTATTTTGAGTGTGAGGTCAACTGCACTATTCACAATTTTGTCGATAATTTGTGGAAAACTCATCGAGGCAAATTCATTTATTTGCGCCTGCGAATGGGCAATCGCCTTCTCGGCGATAGTGTCGGTAGCCAGTTTTGTTATGTCTATAGATTGTATCATATATTCACTTACTTGATATACACTGTTTTATACCAATCAAGAGTTTTGTAGTAATTTTCGTTGGTAGTGTTGCCTGCGCCAAGGATGTAGGAAGATGTGCCTGAAAAATTCTCCGAGTCGATAGCGAGACGATTAAAAATATATGGGGTGCAATACTTAACTACGACAAAATCGTTGGTCGCCGCCTCGAGTTGCGCTTTGAGAGTTGCGTCATTGTCGGCTTGTCGGTCGAAATATTGCATGAAGTCGAAGAAAATGCAATTGTTTTGAGATGGGATCACATACTTTTGTATCCCCGAATGCCCGTAATCGCTACTGTTTGCGCTATAGATATTACGGCACACATTTGCGAGTCGCTCAATCTTGGATAGGTCATAGAGGGCGATTGTCAGCGTCCTGTTCGACCCGGATTGCGAGTTGTAATGCGTGTAAGTGTTGAGGCATGCGCCTTTAAGGTCGGGGGTGTCTTTGATAAACTCCGGTATGTTTAGCGTGTAGTTCATCCCGTCGGCAGGAAGCAAAGTGGTGCTGCCTATCATATATTCGGCTTTGTTCCTAAGTTGGTATGCCACCTCGATACAACCCATATAACAAGCGTCGAAATAGATGAAACTGAAGAAATTATCGGGAATTGCCTCTGCCAATTGGTCGATTTGAGTGTAATTCGCGCGGTCCTCACCGAAATAGCGATGGTCGGGGAGAGGCTCGTTGTCAAAGAATGGTGCCATATTGGCACCCGGAACCGGAGACTCGAGTTCGTAAGCCCAACCTGCGCCATGCGACCATAGTACAAGGGCATAATTGTTGGCGGGCGCAAAGCGTTTTATGTCGCTAAACACCTCCTTATATCGTTCCACAGTGGTGGATTTTGGACTTGCCGGATAGGTTTTTAGCAATTTTTTCTCGGCATTTGTTGTCGTGTGTATATACTCATAAAGCGACGGCTCGGAGTTGTATGCCGTGTGATACAGCAATATGCGGCAATCGTTTAGGTCGTTATTTCTCACTGCCGCCTCGATCTCCTCGATGTCTTTGGTGTCGTAGCCGGAAGAGCCAAGACTATTTGTGGCGAGCATATAAATGAGAATTGTTCGCTTTGCCGGCACGATTTCAGGCTCTTGGCCTTTGCCGCAAGCCGATAGAAGTAGTAGCGAAAGGGTTATAATGAAAGTTAGAAAATTCTTAATCATTTCGATTTGGATAATAATTTCGTGCAAAATTAGTCAAAAAATCTTGAAGGGGAGAATCATAATGGATTAATTAAACTACTTTTGCAAAATAAAAGGAAAAACTAATAAAGATGAGGAAAGCAATTTTGTTTCTGTCGATGCTCTTTGCTATGGTTGTGAGAGCGGAAATCGGCTATTACGAGTTGGTGGATAGCGCAGACTACTATATTAATAAGGAGGAATATGCCAAGGCGGAAGAAACCATACTTCGGGCATTGCGTCTCGAGCCATCCAATTACAACAATTCGTTGCTTCTCTCCAATCTTGGAACAATACAGCGCCGACAGGGACGGCTCGAAGAGGCGGTGAAAAATTACACTTTTGCAATTTATATGACGCCCAATGCGGTTACACTCCTCAAAAACAGGGCTGCGGTCTATGTCGAGATGGATAGCATCGACCATGCTTTGTCGGATTACAAAAAGATTGTTTCTCTCGACAAAGACGATATCGAGTCGAGATATTATTGCGCTCTCATCTATTTGGACAAGGGGAGAATTTCAGAAGCTCAAGATATTATCACCGAGTTGAAAGACCTCGATGGCAAATGTGCCGAAACACAGGAATGCCTTGCCCGTATGCATCAAGCTATGGGGCATTACACCGAGGCTGCCGGCATCTTTTCGCAATTGCTTCGCGATAACTCCGGCAGAGATGATTTGCTTGTGCATCGTGCCGAATGTTACCTCGGAGCAAACGACCTGCAGCGGGCTGCTCCGGATATCGAGGAATGTATCTCGTTAAATCCCACCGATGGCTACATGTATATATTGAAAGCAAGGCTCAAAAAAAAATTGTATCTCAACAACGAAGTAAATGAGTGTATATCGTTGGCAGTCAAATATGGAATCCCGAAATCGGATGCCGAAATGCTTCTGCGAGTAGATTAATGTCGAAAAAAGAGTTGCAAAATTGCTTGGATATTTCCGGAAAAAGCAGTACTTTTGTAAAGATGTTTTCGATAATAGAACATATTGAATACTTGATTTCGGACCACGATTGTGTTGTAGTTCCCGGTTTAGGGGCATTTATCGCACAATATATCCATGCCGAAATAGACTTGGAACGAGGTGTGATTCTCCCTCCGAGGCGTGTGCTGTCGTTTAATGCTGCAGTGTGCCACAACGACGGCGTGCTCGCCAATTCCGTAATGCGCCGCGAAGGGTTGACCTATGAGGCTGCTATTAAGGTAATTGAGGCAGAGGTGTCGAGTATAAAATCCGATTTGAAAAATGGCGGTGAAGTCGCTATTGGCAGAATGGGATGCTTGATGCAAAATCCCGACAACACTTCTATTTTGTTTGTCCCTTGCAATCAAGCCAATTTGCGATGCGACTATTTTGCACTTGACAGCGTGGCTTTGCCATCTATTGAGGATTGCGAGCAGGAAGAGAAGAAGGAGTCATGGCTCATTCGCTATCCTTTCTTGCGTGCCGCTGCTTCGGTGATAGTGCTCCTTGTGCTCACAATATTCCTTTCAACTCCTATTACCATCGAAAAGGGAAGGACTCCCGAAATGGCGTCTATGTCGTTGCTCAATGACAATGAACCGTCGATTCCATTGCCCGAGACCGGACAGCTGAGCATTGCAATCCCCGCTGAAGATGAAGGAATGGCAGTAGTCGATACTACAGCGCATCATTTCCAGCCGGTTAACGAGGGTGTCATTTTTGGCGAGAAAAACGATAGTGCAAAATATTATTTGATAGTGTCTTCTCATAGCAATCGCAAAGAGGCTGAACGCTATGTCGCTGCTTCCGATAACACCGAGCATCTTAACATCATGGAAAAAGGTAGCAAATTCAGGGTGTATATCGCTGCCGGAGATGATTTTGAAGAAATCAACAATCTTCGCAAGAAAATGTCTGCCGATAATCCCGATATTTGGATATGTGTTAAGTAGGGTAGTGGGGTAAAAGTTCCATTGTGGAAGCACAAAGACATAGCAAGGCAGATAGTATCATTCTATTTGTCTTTTGTTTTTTATAATACGAGCATATATCTAATCAATAATTTCGCCATTAAATAAATTTTTTGTATTTTTGTGCATCTAATTCAATAGTTTGGAAACGCAATCGTCAAATATTTACAATGTAGGTCTCGCCCTGAGTGGTGGCGGAGCTCGAGGTTTTGTGCACATGGGAGTGCTCAAGGCACTTGAAGAGCGAGGAATAAAGCCCCAGATTATTTCCGGGGTGAGTGCCGGCTCGGTTGTGGCGGTGCTTTACGCATCCGGGGTGCCATTTGACGATTTTATTTCGGCTTGTGAAAAAGCATCATTCAGCGACCTTGTGGATATAATTGTTCCTAAAATGGGCTTTTTCAAGATGGACAAGTTTAAGAAACTGCTCAAGCGATTCATTCCATACGAAAATATAGAGGATTTGCCCATCCCTTTGCAAATTGTAGCCACCGATATCGACCACGGGAAAACGCATGTGTTCAAGTCCGGCTCGATTATCGAGCGCGTGAGCGCATCGTGCAGTATGCCCATCGTGTTCAATCCGGTGAAAATCGAAGGCGTTAACTATGTTGATGGTGGAGTGCTTCGCAATCTCCCGGCATGGACCATTCGCAAGGAGTGCAAGCATCTCATCGGCGTGAATTGTAGCCCGTTTGTGAATTACAAATTCACC
>SFER01000104.1 GCA_004557195.1 Bacteroidales bacterium
GTATCTTTGCAGCATAAATACTTAGGATTATGAAATACAAAATGATTGTGCTCGACCTCGACGGCACGCTCACCAACGAGAAGAAGGAAATCACTCCGCGCACCCTCGAGGCTCTGATGAATGCCCAGAAGTTGGGTGTGAAAATCGTGCTCGCATCGGGACGCCCCACTTTTGGGATCACGCCGCTCGCATCCCAACTGCAACTCTCGCTCTACGGCGGCTACATCCTCGCCTACAATGGCGGCAAGATTGTGGATTGCGCCACCGGAAACACCATTTTCAACCGGGAATTGGCGCCCGAACTTGTCCCTCTGCTCTACAACGAGGCTATGGCGGCAGGGATGGAAATACTCACCTATCAGGGGGAGGGGATTGCCGCAACGCGGAGCCGCAACAAATATGTCCTGCACGAGGCGTTTATCAACAAAATGCCGGTAGTGGAATATTCCGACTTCCCGGGACAGGTGGAGTTTCCAATCAACAAATGCTTGATTGTCGGCGACCCGAAGCCGCTCCACGCTCTCGAATTGCAACTTGCCGAACGCCTCCGAGGTCGCGCCGAGGTGTATCGCTCGTCGGGATTCTTCCTTGAGTGTGTACCGCCGGGAATCGAGAAATCGAAGTCGCTCAACCACCTTATTTCTTCGCTCGGAATCGCCCGCGAAGAGGTAATCGCAATCGGCGATGGATATAACGACAAGGGAATGATTGAATTTGCCGGACTGGGTGTGGCGATGGCAAATGCGTCGATAGAGATTCAAGATGCCGCCGACTACGTTACCTATAGCAACGAAGAGGATGGCGTGGCTCATGTCGTAGATAAGTTTATCCTGCAATAATCAATGGATTAGGGGCAAAAATAAGAAATGGTTGTCATCACGACAACCAATCTTTATTAACCTTAAATCTAATACCATGAAAAACACATTGCAAAATTAATGCAGGGCAAAAAATTGTGCAAGAAATTCATGGTTAAATTTTACTAATAGACCTGAAGGTCAGTGCATCAGAATGGTTTAACCACATCGTTTGTGATGTCGATAAACAACGCATTGGCGAGGCGGCTGGCACCGATACGGAAATATTCGTTTGTGAGCCATTTCTCACCAAGCACTTCTTTCACGATGGTGTAGTATTTGATGGCGTCTTCGGTTGTAGAGATGCCTCCCGAAGCCTTGAAGCCTATCATTTCACCATGTTTCTCGTAATATTCCTTGATGCAACGGCACATTACATAGGCGGCCTCGACGCTGGCTCCGTCGTAAATCTTGCCTGTGGATGTCTTGATGAAATCTGCTCCCGAATACATTGCGAGAACAGACGCGTTGCGGATGTGCTCGGCGGTCTTGAGCGCGCCGGTCTCGAGAATCACTTTCAAGTGCTTGTCGCCACAAGCCTGCTTGATTTCGGAAATCTCGTCGCAAAGGTCTTCGTAATTATTGTCGAAATAGAGTCCGAGATTAAACACGATATCCACTTCGTCGGCACCATCGGCGATAGCGAGAGCAGTCTCGGCGGTTTTCACCTCGAGATGTGCTTGCGATGAGGGGAAATTGGCGGAGCAAACAGCCACTTTCACAGCGTCAACATCGAGCGCGTTGCGCACAACATCGGCAAAATTGGCATAGGTGCATATTGCAGCCACATTTTTGTATTGTGGATAGTTATTGTCGAAATCGTTTACTCGCTGAACAAATTCTCTCACACTCGACTGTGTGTCGGTGGAGCTGAGTGTTGTGAGGTCGATGCAGTTGAGCATAAACTGATACACTTCGTTCTTGCGGTTTTCATCGACATGTTGCGCAAGGAGTTGCGACACTTCTTGTGCAATCACAGCGTCGTCGGTAGGAACGGAGAATGAGGCTATCGCCTGCTGATACTTGTCTTTAATTTCTTCCATAATTATTTAAGTTTTGAATTGTTTTTGTGTCGTGTGGAATCTCGCTGCGTTTTCTTTGCGATGTTTCGCTCGAGCGCTTCGGTGAGATTCACTCCGGTTTGATTGGCAATGCAAAGGAGCACCCATAGGACATCGGCGAGTTCGTCGGACAAATCTTTATCTTTGTCGGATTCTTTGAACGACTGCTCGCCATAGCGACGCGACATGATTCGCGCCACCTCTCCCACCTCTTCGGTGAGGATAGCCATATTGGTGAGTTCGTTGAAATATCTCACACCGTAGGTCTTAATCCAATTGTCAACTTGTTGTTGTGCTTCTTGTAGTGTCATACGCAATCGTGTATTGCCATTTGATACTTACAAAGGTATGTATTTAATGATAAACGGCAAAATTTTACTCTCTATTTTTAGAATCAATCACAATGGTTACAGGACCATCGTTGAGTAAACTCACTTTCATATCGGCACCAAACACACCTTTTTGGGTTGGTTTACCGGTGTGCTTCTCAAGGAGCTCACAAAACAAATCATACATCGGCACCGCCAGGTCGTGCCCTGCGGCGTGAATATACGATGGGCGATTGCCTTTCTTTGTTGACGCCATAAGGGTGAATTGACTCACGGCAAGAATTTCTCCACCGACATCGATGACCGAACGGTTCATTACTCCGTTTTCATCGTCAAAAATGCGCATATTTGCGGCTTTGGCGGCAAGGTATTCGGCATCCTCATGAGTGTCTTCATGTCCTACGCCCACAAGAATCAACAACCCTCGTTGTATTCCGGAATGTATATCGCCGTTGATAGCTACCGATGCCGTGCTAACTCTCTGTATTACTATTTTCATTTTTGTTGATATTTGTTAGTGCATTAAATACTATTTGTGCCTTAGAATTGCCGATAACATCGGAGATTTCGGCAAGTGTGGCTTCGCGCAAACGCTTCACGCTCTTGAAATGGCGGAGCAATGTTTCACGTGTAACAGGTCCAACTCCCTTGATTTCATCGAGAACCGAAACATTTGCCGATTTGCTGCGGCGATTGCGGTGGTGGGTAATACCAAATCGGTGGGCTTCGTCGCGCAGATGCTGTATCACTTTGAGCGATTCGCTGTTTTTGTCGATGTAAAGGGGGATACTGTCGCCGGGGAAGTAGATTTCTTCAAGGCGCTTGGCAATACCTATCAATGCCACTTTGCCCCTTATGCCAATTGCATCGAAAGCCTCGACAGCGGCGCTCAACTGCCCTTTTCCACCATCGACAACCACAAGATTGGGGAGGCTTTCACCTTCGGCTAGCAAGCGGGCGTAGCGGCGAGTGAGCACCTCTTTCATGGAGGCAAAATCGTCGGGTCCAACGACGGTTTTTATATTAAAGTGGCGATAATCCTTCTTCGATGGTTTGGCATTCTTGAACACTACACATGATGCCACCGGGTTGGTGCCTTGAATATTCGAGTTATCAAAACACTCTATGTGCCGTGGCAGCTCTTCGAGGCGGAAGTCTTTCATCATCCGAGTGAGCGTGCGAGTGACTCGCTGCTCGGGGTTGAGCTTTTCTTCGTTTTTGATTCGGTCGGTCATAACCTGGCGCGCATTTTTCTCGGAAATATCGAGCAATTTGCGCTTATCCCCTATTTTTGGAATAACGAAGTTTTTGTCGGTGAAATCGGAGTCTGGAAGGAATGGAACCAAGACTTCGCGCGCTGTCTCCTGAAACTTTGAACCGGCTTCGGCTATTGCCATGGATAGAATCTCCTCCGGGGTTTCATCGAGGTTTTTGCGATACTCGAAGGTTATGCAACGATTAATCGAACCGTTTTTCACATGCATATAGTTAACAAATCCGCGCTTTTCATCATCGACATAACTAAACACATCCACATTGGTTATCGATGCACTCACAATTACCGATTTTGCCTTGTATTTCTCGATGAGAAGATATTTGCGCTTCACCTCCTCGGCTTCCTCAAATCGCAATTCGGCACTCAGGGCAACCATCCTATCGATGAGCATATCGCTCAACTGTTGGATATTTCCATTAAGAATTTGACGGATTTCCTCTACAAACTCGGCATATTGTTCGGGCGAAATTTTGCCGGTGCAACAGCCGAGGCAATTCTTGATGTGATACTGCAGGCACACTTTGTGCTTTCCTTTTTCGATGGTATCGGCGGTAATCGGCAAGGCGCATGTGCGGAGAGGATAAATCTCGCGGATGAGTTGGATTATGGTTCGAGCCACCGCCACATTGGAAAACGGACCGAAGAACTTCCCTCCCCTACGTGCCACATCTCGAGTGAGGAAAAGGCGAGGATAGAGTTCGTTTGTAAGACAAATCCACGGATAGGTTTTGTCATCTTTTAGGAGGACATTATAGCGCGGGCGGTACTCTTTAATCAAGGAATTTTCGAGATGGAGCGCTTCCTCCTCGGTGTTTACGACGATATAGCGCATATCCGCTATATTCTTCACCAGGACATTTGTGCGTGCAACGGAATGCACACGATTAAAATAAGAGGACACCCTTCGCCGGAGTTTCTTAGCCTTACCGACATAAATAACGGTACCCTCTTTATCATAATAGAGATACACACCCGGAGACTCGGGGAGCATCTCTATTTTACTTTTTAGAATATCCGACGGTATCACCGCACAATATTAGTAAACAATCAAAGAGCGCATATCGATATCATCGGAGAAAAGTGCGCGTCCGTTGAGAGCACTCAATTCGATGATGAAATTGATATAGATTTTCTTAGGATTGCGGCTCTTTACAAGTTCGTAGGCAGCAGCCATAGTACCACCGGTAGCGAGCACATCGTCGTGGATAATTACCACATCGTTTTCATCGATAGCATCGGCATGAATTTCGATGGTATCGGTTCCGTATTCTTTTTGATAGGTTTTTTGGATAGTGTCGGCAGGCAATTTGCCGGGTTTTCTCAAGGGCACAAAACCCGCTTTCAAATCGTAGGCAAGGATTGATGCGCCCACAAAACCGCGCGCTTCAATACCCACAACCTTGGTAACACCAAGGTCCTTGTACATCTCATGGAGCTCTTCGCCGATAATGCCGAGGGCCTCACCATCTTTGAACACGGTGGTCAAATCGCGGAACAAGATTCCCTTTGAAGGAAAATCGGGAACATCGCGAATTACACTCTTTACTTTTTCTAATTTCTCTTTATCCATATATCTAATATTAAAATTGTTTCACGTGGAACATTTTACGTTTATCTTCCTAATAATAAAAGCAATATATTTATATCACTTGGAGAGATTCCGGGGATTCTCGATGCCTGACCGAGGGTGAGCGGGTCGATGCGCTGCAGTTTCTGGCGTGCTTCGGTGGAAATTGTGTTGAGCGACATGTAATCAATCTTTCCGCGGATAGTTACATTCTCCAGGCGGTGCAAACGGTCGGCTACAAGGCGCTCGCGCTCGATATATCCTTGGTATTTCAACAAGATTTCGGCAGCCTCAACTATCTCCTCTCTCCTATCCTCCTCTATTGTGGAGA
This sequence comes from Bacteroidales bacterium, assembly GCA_004557195.1. GTDB lineage: Bacteria > Bacteroidota > Bacteroidia > Bacteroidales > Muribaculaceae > W0P31-042. The sequence continues at coordinate 5,422 of SFER01000104.1, forward strand.
TATGCTCGGCAAGTGAGTCGATATGCTCGGCAAGTGCCATGATGGAGAGTTGTGGACGCAATACAAGGTCGGTTAATTTGCACCCTTGGCGCAATGGAGCTATGCCCATCGATTCGAGTGCGGGATTGATTAATGCCGCTTTTATCGAATAATTATTGCAGAAATCGATTAACGAATCTCGCTGATTGCGCTTCGACACCATGAGGTTATAGCGTTCTTCGGTAGCCAAACCGAGATTGTAGGCGCGCTCGGTGAGGCGCATATCGGCATCGTCCTGGCGCAGCAAAATGCGGTATTCGGCGCGCGATGTAAACATTCTATATGGCTCATCGACACCTTTGGTTACAAGGTCATCGATAAGCACTCCGATGTAGGCATCTTCACGAGACAGCGTGAAGGGTTCGCCGCCCTTGACATTCTGCGCAGCATTAATTCCGGCTATTAACCCCTGCCCTGCAGCCTCTTCATAGCCTGTAGTACCATTAACCTGCCCTGCAAAGAAGAGGTTCTTCACGAGCTTGGTTTCGAGGGTGTGATAGAGTTGTGTGGGGTCGAAGAAGTCGTATTCTATCGCATAGCCGGGACGATAAATCTGCACATTTTTGAGCGCGGGAATCTTCTGCAATGCCTCCACCTGGATGTCGAGTGGCAGCGATGACGAGAAGCCGTTGAGATAAAATTCGTTGGTATTCTCCCCTTCCGGCTCAAGGAAAAGTTGGTGCTCGGTTTTATCGGGGAAAGTAACGATTTTTGTCTCAATTGAGGGGCAATAACGGGGTCCGATGCTCTTGATTTGACCGTTGTAAAGCGGAGAATCGGGCAATCCGCGGCGCAACACATCGTGCACTTCCTCGTTGGTATAAACAATCCAACAGGGGCGCTGCTTGAGGGTGCGCTTCACTCCGGGGAGGTAGCTGAAATGGTGATAATCTGTATCGCCATGCTGCACTTCGGTGAGCGAGAAGTCGATTGAACGGCTGTCGATGCGCACAGGTGTGCCTGTTTTCATTCTGTCGGTTACAAAACCGAGGGATTTCAACTGCTCGGTGATACCATGGGCGGCAGGCTCCGAGATTCGTCCACCGCCAAACTGTACACGACCGATGTGCATGAGTCCGTTGAGGAACGTACCCGCAGTGAGCACAACAGCCTTGCAGTGGAATGTAACGCCAAGTTGAGTTGTAACTCCTTGTATTTCACCATTTTCTATAACAAGACCATTGACAGAGTCTTGCCAAATCCAGAGGTTTGGAGTGTTCTCGAGCACCGAGCGCCACTCCGCTATGAACCGGATGCGGTCGGCTTGGGCGCGCGGACTCCACATTGCCGGACCCTTGCTGCGATTGAGCATCCTGAATTGGATGGAAGCGCGGTCGGTAACAATTCCCATCTGACCGCCAAGCGCATCTATTTCTCTGACAATCTGACCCTTAGCAATACCGCCAACGGCAGGATTGCAACTCATCTGGGCTATCTTATTCATATCGATAGTGATTAAAAGAGTGGAGACACCAAGTCGTGCCGCTGCGCTTGCAGCTTCACAACCGGCATGTCCTGCCCCAATCACTATGACGTCGTAATCAAATCTCATTCTAAATTCAAATTAAAAAACATGGAAAGAGCGACATTCTCGTGGCGCTCCATGATTTCTCGTTCGCCGGGACCTTTGTCGTTCACACCGCAGAGATGGAGAACGCCATGTATCACCACTCTCAATAATTCCTCGTTATAATCTTTGTTGAAAAGAGCGGCATTGCTGCGCACTGTGTCGAGCGAGATGAACATATCTCCGCTGATTCTCAACGGCCTGGAATAGTCAAAAGTGATAATATCTGTGAAATAGTCGTGTTTAAGATAGGTGCGATTTACTTCAAGTATCTTGTTATCGTCGCAAAAGATATACGAAATGTCGCCCACCGATTTTCCAAAACTGCGGGCAACCGACTCAATCCATGCTGACACTTTCGCAGCATCAAAGTCGGGCATCTTTACGCCTACGGCATTAAAATTAATGTGTGCCATTATTTGCAATGCAAAGATAGCAAAATAGAAACGATTTACAAATCAAAAGTATATAAATTACCTTAAAGAGCGACAGAGTAGCATTTTTGATGCCCCGTATTTGACGCAATAAACCCCTTCGCCACAATAATCAATGTCTTCATAATGAGGCGGAACCATAAATTCGCCTGTTTTGTCGATAAGCCCCCACTTGCCGCGCTC
>SFER01000105.1 GCA_004557195.1 Bacteroidales bacterium
GATGAGAGCGTAGTGGTATGGGATGCCGGTGTGATAGGTGCGCTTGCTGTAATGGGTGCGGATGTGAGTGTATTTTGCTAACTTGCGGCAATAGATGAGCGTTGGGGCGGAGTATTTTAGGGCTTTCGCCGGTAGGTTTAGCTCTGCTGGGGTGTATTTGGCGATGGCTTTTAGTTCTTGGCGCATTGCCTTGGCTTCTTGCGTGTTGGGGCACATGATGAGGCTGTTTGCGCCTGGCGTGCGCCAGAATTCTAACCACCTTATGTAGAGTTTGAGGAGGTTGGAAACCTCCTCTCCTACCGAGTGGAAAATTATGAAGCGGCCGTAGTTGTTTTTGCGTGCGGCATCGAGTTGGGCGATGATGTTACGCTGGAGGGTTGTTGGGCGGATGTTGATGGTTGCGAGCCAGTATTCGAAATCGTAGTTTGGGCGGTGTTTTAGTGGGTATTGTGGGTCTATTGGCATTTCCTTTGGGACATAGTGGGTGCTGCTGGCGAGGTCGATGCGGATGCGCTCGCCGGTGCAGCCTTCGCCGGTGATTGGGTTGTAGGCGGTGGCGCTGGTGGCGAGGGCGCGGCGGCGCTGGAGGTTTTCGTTGATTATGTCCTGCGGGGTGAGATTCATTTGATTTTTTATAGGGCCAATGGGGCTAATAGGGCCAATGGGCATTTTTGTTTGCAAAGATAGTGCGGGGTGTGGTGGGGCGCGTGCAGATTGCGCGCGATTTGGTGATTTAACCTTATTTTAACGCATTGTGGGTTCTTGGGGCGTACCTGTGGCACGCATTCCTCTATCTATTGCACTGATCCCCGCTCAACTGCGTAAGAGCGGGGTCGTTATGGACAGGAGCACCCACTTCGGGGTGCCGTCATCGGTAGCGAGCTAGCCGAGCATCTCATTTTTCGCGCGCTTGTGAAAAATAAAATTGCATATCGGGCGGAAATTTGCTAATTTTGCACCTTGAACCAAATTCGGCTATGAGCGAAGCAAAATTGATATTATTCCCTGTTCCACTTAGCGAAGGCGACATCGACCATGTGTTGCCCGCTTGGAATGTGCAATTAGTGAAAGATGTGAAATTTTTCATCGTGGAGAACGTGAGGAGCGCGCGCCGTTTCCTCAAAAAATGCTGCCGCGAAATCGACATCGATTCTCTCACTTTTTTCACTCTCAATCGCCACACTCAAGCCGCCGAAATTGAATCGTATATCGCCCCGCTCCTCGCTGGAAACGATATGGGTGTGATTAGCGAGGCAGGATGCCCCGCTATCGCCGACCCCGGTGCCGATGTGGTGGCTATTGCACAGCGGCACGGTATAAAAGTGGTGCCTCTCGTGGGTCCGTCGAGCATTTTGATGTCGCTTATGGCTTCGGGGTTCAACGGACAAAGTTTCGCGTTCCACGGCTATCTCCCCATCGACTCCGCCGAGCGTGCGCGCAAATTCAAGCAGATGGAAAACGACATCGCGCGTGCCGACCAGACTCAAATTTTCATCGAGACCCCTTATCGCAACAACAAGCTCCTCGAAGAAATGGCGAGAGTGCTCCCCCGAAACCTGCGCCTCTGTGTGGCAAGCGACATTACAGGTGCCGCCGAATCTATCATTACTCGTAACGTGAAAGAATGGGCATCGGCTAAATACGACTACGACAAAGTGCCCACAATTTTTCTTCTATACAAATAGGCATGGCAAAATATAAAAGATATAACGAAACAAGGCAACCATCTCTCTTCGATATCGACGACGACACCGATTTAGTGCTTAATCTCCCCTCGCAAGAACAAAGGCCCGTGGCTGAGACCCATGCCGAAGGCGACATCGCCGAAAATTCGGAAACCAAAGAGCACAAATTTCTCCGATTCATCAGTTTCGGAAGCGGTAGCAGCGGAAACTGCTCCTATGTAGGCACCGACGAGGGCGGAATCCTTATCGATGCCGGCGTTGACACCAAGAAGGTAATGGAATCGCTCAAAGACTATGGCATCAAGCCCGAGGATATCAAGGGAGTGTGCATCACCCACGACCACGGCGACCATGTGCGTTATGCCTACAACATCGTGCGCAAATACAAGCACATCCACATCTTCTGCACCAACCGCGCGCTAAACGGGATGCTCCGCCGCCACAACATCTCTCGTAATATCAAAGAGAAGCATGTAGCTATCTACAAAGAAATCCCATTTACCATCGCCGGTTTGCCGCTACGCCTCACCGCTTTTGAGGTTCCGCACGATGGCACCGACAATGCCGGATTCTTTATCGAGTGTGACGACCTCCGTTTTGCCATTGCCACCGACATAGGGCATATCAACGAACGCGCCGAGTTCTACATATCGCAAGCGCAATTCGTAATGCTCGAAAGCAACTACGACAGCAAGATGCTCGCCACCGGTCCTTATCCCGAATACCTCAAAAAACGTATCTTAGACGACAACGGACACCTCGACAACGAGGATGCCGCGCGCTTCATTGCCAAAATCTACCGCCCGGAACTCAAATATGTGTTCCTCTGCCACCTCAGCAAAGACAACAACACCCCCGAGAAGGCGCGCGAGGCTATTTGCACCCAACTCTCCGCGCTCGGTATCACCCCCGGTTTTGGCGAAGATTCTATAAGCGACCGCATGGCGCCGATGCAACTCGTTGCGCTTCCCCGCTTCGACACTTCGCGCTGCTACACCCTCCGCCCCTGATTCAATTAAAAAAAACATACGTTTTTTCTCTCGACTATTGTTTTTTTCGTTCAAACATTCTATCTTTGTAAGCGAATAGGTTTCGTCGGCGCTTCCAGTGCTGCGAATTAAATGGGAATCGGGTGAGACTCCCGGACAGTCCCGCTGCTGTGTACCTCCAACGACTTGGCGACAAGTCTTTTTGCCACTGGCATCCGTGCCGGGAAGGTGTTGCCAAATGAGGAGGAAGTCAGAAGACCTGCCATTCATCAAAGCCTGTCTCTACTCGTGGGTTAGTGAGGCTGAGCGAAAAATTTTTCTAACCTTATACCAGTTATTTTAGGTATGATACAAACCGTAGTTAAGCGCGATGGTCGCATCGTTGGTTTCAACGAGGAGAAAATCGCAACAGCAATCCGCAAGGCTATGCTCCACACCGACAAGGGTGAGGACATCCACCTTATTCGTCAAATCACCGACCACATCGCTTTCAAAGGAGCACCTCAAATGACCGTTGAGGAAATCCAAGACATGGTCGAACTCGAATTGATGAAGAGTAGCCGCAAAGATGTGGCACAACGCTACATCGCCTATCGCAACCAGCGCAGCATCGCGCGAAAGGCGAAAACCAGAGACATTTTCCAGGAGATTATCAACATCAAGAGCAACGATGTTACCCGCGAAAATGCCAACATGAATGCCGACACTCCTGCCGGAATGATGATGAAGTTTGCCAGCGAAACCACCAAGCCTTTCGTCGATGACTATCTCCTCGACGAGGAGGCTCTCGAGGCTGTGAAAAACAACTATATCCACATCCACGACAAGGATTACTATCCGACAAAGAGTCTCACTTGCGTGCAACATCCGCTCGACAACATCCTCTATGGCGGTTTCTCTGCCGGTCACGGCGAATCGCGCCCCGCCAAGCGAATCGAGACTGCAAGTGTCCTCGCCTGCATCTCTCTCGAAACCGCACAAAACGAAATGCACGGCGGACAGGCTATCCCGGCTTTCGATTTCTATATGGCGCCATTTGTGCGCAGCAGTTTCATCGAAGAGGTTAAAGTGCTCGAAGATCTTAATTCCTGCGACTATTCGTCGCTCTACAACACCGCTCTCGAGGATTTCATTTCTCGTCCGCTCGACGGTCTCACCGGAGAGGCTCGCGCTCTTCAACATGCTGTCAACCGCACTGTGGCTCGAGTACACCAGGCGATGGAGGCATTTATCCACAACATGAACACAATCCATTCCCGCGGTGGCAACCAAGTGGTGTTCAGCTCTATCAACTACGGCACCGACACTTCGGCTGAGGGGCGTTGCGTGATTCGCGAACTCCTTAACAGCACTTTCCGCGGCGTGGGAAATGGCGAAACAGCTATCTTCCCTATCCAGATTTGGAAAAAGAAACGAGGCGTGAACTATCTCCCCGATGACCCCAACTACGACCTATACACTCTCGCGTGCAAGGTTTCGGCTCGCAGGTTCTTCCCCAATTTCCTCAATCTCGATGCCACTTTCAACCAAGACGAGGATTGGCGTGCCGACGACCCGAAACGCTATCTCCACGAGGTAGCTACTATGGGATGCCGCACCCGTGTGTTTGAAAACCGATTCGGTCCACGCACCTCGGTGGGGCGCGGCAACCTTTCATTCACTTCCATTAATATAGTGCGCCTTGCCATCGAGTGTATGAATATCAGCGACAAGGAGCAGCGTATTGCCAAATTCTTCGCTCTCCTCGACAATATGCTCGAAATCACAGCCAAGCAACTCCACAATCGCCTCGAGTTCCAGAAAACGGCATTTGCCAAGCAATTCCCGCTCCTCATGTCGGCTCTCTGGGTTGGCTGCGACAAGTTGAAGCCCACCGACACCATCGCTTCGGTTATCAACCAGGGCACGCTCGGAATCGGGTTTATCGGTCTCGCCGAATGTCTCGTTGCGCTCACAGGTAAGCACCACGGCGAAAGCGATGAGGCTCAACAACTCGGCATTAAAATTGTTACTTATATGCGCGACCGCGCCCTCGATTTTTGCGACAGATACCAGCACAACTACAGCATCCTCGCCACTCCGGCAGAAGGGCTCTCGGGTCGATTCACTCGCATCGACCGCAAGAAATTCGGCGTAATTCCGAGCATCACCGACCGCGATTACTACACCAATTCCAACCACGTGCCGGTGTACTACAAATGCAGTGCCCGCCACAAAGCTGAAATCGAGGCTCCCTACCACGACCTCACTCGTGGCGGCCATATTTTCTATGTAGAAATAGATGGCGATGCCACCCACAACCCCGAAGCAATTATGCGTGTCGTTGAAATGATGGATAGGTTTAACATGGGCTACGGCTCGGTGAACCACAACCGCAACCGTTGCATCGACTGCGGATACGAAAACGCCTCGCCGGGTCTCGAAACTTGCCCCAAATGTGGCAGCACCAACATCGACCGTCTCCAACGCATCACCGGCTACCTCGTCGGAACAACCGACCGTTGGAACAAGGCTAAACTCGCCGAACTCAACGACCGCGTAACCCATGACTGACACTAAAATATCAATTCTCCGGGTCGTCGAAGACACCACTGTCGATGGCCCGGGGTTTCGCACTTCGGTCTATGCGGCGGGATGTCCCAACCATTGCCCGGGCTGCCACAACCCGGAGTCGTGGGACATTAATGCCGGCACACCTACCTCTATTGCCGAAATTCTCGACATTATCCTCGCCGACCCTTTTGCCGATGTTACTTTCAGCGGCGGCGACCCGATGTTCCAGCCCGAAGGATTTGCCGAACTCGCCCGCGCAATCCGCGCCGCTTCTTCCAAATCCATCTGGTGCTACACCGGCTTCACTTTCGAGCAAATCCTTGCCAACCCGCGCCAAAAAGCCCTCTTGAGCCAAATCGACGTGCTCGTCGATGGCCCCTTTATCCAATCGCTCCGCGATGAATCCCTCCTTTTTCGCGGCAGCAGCAACCAGCGCATCATCAATGTGAGCCGCACCCTCGAATCCGGCACGATTATCCTCGAGATTCCATAAGCCAACACCTATGCCCACCCCACCGGAACCACTTTCCGAGCGTTTTCTCATCTCATTCCGGTTACAATTTGTAATTCACGTTAAAAACTTTGCATTTAACAATTTAATGTTGTAACTTTGCCCCAAATTCATTTTTAAACTTAAATCATTATGAAGAAATTTTTACTCTCTTTGGTTGCTTTCGTTGCAGCACTTTCTGTTAGCGCAACCGAAACAACATTCGACTTCACAGACCCCATAGGTTTGAACCCGGCAATTGCTCCTGAACAATTCAGTTCAAATGAGTATGTGGTAAATGACTTGACTTTCACAAATGGGAATGTCGCCATCAAATTTGAAAAAGGCACTGCAAAGGACAACTGCCGCCTTTGGTTTAACGCAACAAATGGTTATGATGTTCGTACCTACACAGGTTCCGCAACAACTATCTCTGCTGCAAACGGCGAGAAAATCACATCAATCGTTTTCACAGGCAAAAAAAACACCGGTTTCTCTGTAACTGACGGCACTTTTGATAAGGGTGTATGGACCGGTAATGCTACAAGCGTTGTATTTACAGGAACCGCCACAACCAACATCAAAACTATCACTATAACTACTGTTGCTTCGGGCGAAATCACTGTTGCCGCTCCTTCTATCACTCCTGCAGGTGGCTATTTCTACAAAGGCATCGACACTCCAGTTGATGTTGAAATCGCTTGCGCTACTGCCGACGCTAAAATTTTCTACGCTGTTACTACAGGCGAAGAAACTCCTTCTTTCAAGGAATACACCGGCAAATTCCAAGTAGCCGAAACTTGCACAGTTACTGCTTATGCAGAATTAAGTGGTGTTAAGAGCACTGAATCTTCTGCCTACTTCACTATCCAAGAAGTTCAAGATGTTAACAGCATCGATGCTTTCATGGCTCTCGAAGACAAAACTGTCGCTCGCATCAACCACGACCTTAAAGTCGCTTTCGCAAGCACCAGCAAAGGCGAGGCCTACGTTACCGATGGCATGAGCAATCGCTGCCTCCTCGTTTATAGCCGCGACGTTATCGCTGCCAAAGAATACAAAGAAGGCGATGTAATTGCTGCCGGTGTTGTTGGTACCAAGACTACTTACAATGGTGTCGCCCAACTTCAATATGCCGTTGCTTCCACATTTGCCGATGGCGTTGCCGGTCCTGCTGTTGAACCTTGGTACATCTCACTCAATGAAATCACAGCCGACCACTACAACTATTTCGTTACTCTCAAAGACGTAACTCTCGAAGGTGTTAGCGGCTCAAATGCAACTGCAAAGAAAGGCGAAGCCACTCTCGCTCTCTACAACCGCTACGCCAACGATGGTGTTGCTTATCCTTCCGACCTCTCTACTACCTACGCTGTTAAAGGCTTCCTCGTTCTCTACAAAGGCGCTATCCAAATGTACCCCATCGAATTTATGGTTATGTCGGCAGTTGAAGGCGTTGAAGATACAACAGCCACAATCATCCCCGGCGTTGGTACAATCTACGTTAACGGCGCTAACAACGCTACCGTTTACAACGCAGCAGGTCAAGTTGTTGTTAACAGCACCGAAAGCAGCATCGCTGTTGCCCCCGGCTTCTACATCGTTAAAGCCGGCAACCAAGTTGCTAAAGTCCTCGTGAAATAATCTCACCTCAATATCCCCCAAAAAGCGGTCGCCCTGCGACCGCTTTTTTCATCCCCAACCACAATCATGGCTGGAACGTAACCGCCAATTTCCGCGGTCAAACTGGCTCCACAGCCTTTACAATAGGGATATAGATTTTATAGGGACAGCGGAAAATTAGTGGGGGTGGAATTTTGAAAATATAGGGAATTATTCGTTTCTTTGCATCATGAAACGAGACATATTAGAACAATTAGCGCAA
>SFER01000106.1 GCA_004557195.1 Bacteroidales bacterium
AATACATCCATTCACACCTTATATACCGGAGGGCGCCCGGATTTTGATGCTCGGCACATTTCCGCCCAAGCCGGAGCGGTGGTCGATGCCGTTTTACTACCCAAACTGGATAAACGACATGTGGCGCATCATGGGGCTAATCTTCTATGGCGACAAGGAGCATTTTTGCGACACGCCCAATCGCACTTTCCGGCTCGATGACATCAAGGAATTTCTCGACACCCGCTGCATAGCGTTGCACGACACCGCCGCCGAGGTGTGCCGTCTCAAGGACAACGCATCCGACAAGTGGTTGGAGATACGTCGCCCGATTGATTTGCAGGCGTTTCTCGACAAGATGCCGGGGCTAAATGCCGTGGTTACTACCGGCGAGAAAGCGGCATCGGTGGTGGCATCGCTCACCGCCACACCGCTCCCTGCCGTGGGCACAAGCGAGGAATGTGTGGTCGCGGGAAGGCATTTCAGGCACTACAGGATGCCTTCGACATCGAGGGCATATCCGATGAATATCGCGAAAAAGGCGGAATTCTATGCAAGGATGTTTGAGGAGTGCGGCTACATCATCAACGCCGCCGCTATGAGCGCAGCCACCAGCAGCACCAAATAGGCGGAATAGAAAATAGCAAACTGCCTGCGGCAGCCGCAAGTGAGGCGCTGAATTGTGGCTGTGATAAGCACGGCGTAGAGCGGCATGAACGGCAACCAGTAGCGCGACACCGAACCGGCAAACATATACGCCGGCACGACAAACGAGATAATCGCAAGCACACCCCATCGCCACAGCGGTTCCCGGCGCGGAGAGGCAATCATTCGGTAGATAAAGAAGAGGAGTATGCCTCCCATAATATACCAGGGGAAAGTGAACTGACTGTAGGACTGGGTATAGCCAAAATCCCAATACTTCGTGAAATCAAACGGGAACGGCACCAAGAACTGGACACCGCAAGTAACGGGAAGCATCAACACACGCAACCATAGCGGACTGCTGTAATAGTCGGCAAAGATACTGTTAAAGGTGGAGTGGTTGGGGTTGGCAAGATAATCGGATGTGAAAGTGGTGTTGCCGAGCGTGCCATCGATATAGCGGGTGTTGTTTTCGATAGTGAGCAGTTCGCCCAGCAACAGCCCGGCAAAAACGATGGCAATACCTACGGCGGCAGGCTTCCAATCCTTCCGCGAGATGAACAGCGGGAGCACGAGCAGGAAATAGTAGAGCACACCATCCCTCACCGGAGCAATCACCGCGACGGCTATTGCAAAACACCACCAGCACCGCGCCGCCATAGCGTAAACTGCAAGCGACACGCCAAAAAAGAGATATGGCTCCTTGAGAATCAACATTCCACACCCCACATAGTAGCAGCAGGCGGCACAAAGCGCCATGGCAAGGATGTGATAACGCTGCGAAAGGTGGGGAAGGATGTGCCGCGCGATACCGCTCGTGAGAGCAATAGCGGCGAGTGTGAGAAGAACGCTAAGCAATAGCGGCGCAAAAATCGTAATACCGGTGATGTGCCATATCGCCGAGAGCAAAGCGGGGATGCCGCGATAAGCCATTATCACAGTGATTTCCTCGCCATTATAGAGTTGCAAAGCGGCGGTAAAGAGCCGGTAGGAATCGGGGTTGGCAAGCGTGGGGTTCTCGAAATCGCCATCGGGGCAAAACTGCGCCACATCCACAGCGACACCGACAATCAGCACCATAGCCACAGCCATGAGAAGCATCTCGCCTGCGATGCTATCGAAATTGCGTCGATAGAGCGCTATGACAGCCGAAACAGCGACTAAAACAGCGACAAGCCACGGCAAAGTGGAAAAAGGGAGCAACCACAACCAGCAGAGCGATGTTGCCCCTGCCGCAAATGAGGTTGCCCATATTCTTTGCCGATTGCTTGCCATATTACTTGGAATTGAGATACTCGGCATAGATGCGACACGCCGAAGCCACCATTCGGGCACACGGACGCGCGGCATAATACTCGGCATTACGCATGTCGGGCGACGGAGCCGTCTCTACCTTGCAAGAGCGCATTTTGAGCAGCTCGGCGCAAGTGATAGAGCCGTTTGCCTCGCGGAATTTCTCGGCAAGACCCTGCACTTCGGCATAGTTGCGGCCCTTTGCGGCAGCGTCGGCGGGATTGGTAGAGCCGCACTCGAGGCCGGCAAGCATCGCCATGCCGCTCACGGTGCCACAAGTGAGCCTCATGCGTCCGATTCCGCCACCAAACGAAGCGGCAATCCTCGCCATCAGCTCCTCCGGCACATCATAGATGTCGGCAAAAGCGAGCGACACCGATTGCGAGCAGTTATAGCCCTCCATGAAATAGCGCACTCCCCTATCAACGCGTTCCTCTACATTAAGTTTATCCATTTGCTTGTCTATTTAAGAGATAATATCGGAGAAGAAACGGCAAATGTCGCCGGAGCACATTTTGCGCTCCTTCGAGAGAATCTTGGCGATTTCCTTCACCTTTTGCTGCATCCGACGATTGTTATACACCTGAACGAGATAGTCAAAACTCTTGTTGAAATAGCCCATGCACTCACTCTCGGAGAGCGAATATTCGGCATCGCCCATCTCGACAAACGCCTTGATGAGCTGTTGCTTGTCTTCGACGTCAAACTGCCGCTTGTGCAGCACCATCGAGCGGCACAACACATTGGAAATGGTTATGCCCATCATTATCCGGAAGTTATTCAACCTGTGTTGCCACGACACCGTGGGAGAAATGGCAGGGTCGCCTGTAAAGAGGAAATCGCGAGTGAAACTGAGGCAGTCGAAGCCCGACTCGTCGAGCGACACCTCGATGAACATCTCCTCGGCATTCCAGATGGTCATACCCACAGCCATCCCCACAACGCCATAGCACTTGTCTTTCTCGTTGCTATATTTAATCATAACTGCAAAATGCTATGATTTGCGTTTCACCGGCGGATAGTCGATGGTGTAATGGAGACCGCGGCTTTCTTTGCGCTCCATTGCCTGTCGCATGATGAGATAGCCCACGTTGATAATATTGCGCAACTCGCAAATCTCGCGCGATGCCTTGCTGCGCTTGAAGAGGCGCTCTGTCTCCTCGTAGAGGATGTCGAGGCGGTTCCATGCTCGTTCAAGACGGAGATTGCTACGCACGATACCCACGTAGGAGCTCATAATCTGCCCGACTTCTTTCACCGATTGGGTGATAAGCACCATCTCCTCGGTGTGTTGAGTGCCCTCGTCGTTCCATTGCGGGATATCCTCGCGATAGGAGTATAGGTCTTTGTGAGCCATAGCGTGCTGAGCGGCAGCCTCGGCATAAACGACAGCCTCGATGAGCGAGTTGGAAGCAAGGCGGTTGCCGCCATGCAGTCCGGTGCAGGAGCACTCACCCACGGCATAGAGTCGGTTAATCGACGAGCAAGCGTTGAGGTCCACCTTAATACCGCCACAGAGGTAGTGAGCAGCGGGAGCCACGGGGATATAGTCTTTTGTGATGTCGATTCCGAGGCTCAGGCACTTCTTGTAGATATTCGGGAAGTGCTTTTTGGTCTCCTCGGCATCTTTGTGAGTAACATCGAGATATACGAAATCGTCGCCGCGGGTTTTCATCTCGTTGTCGATGGCTCGAGCCACGATATCACGAGGAGCGAGCGACAAGCGTTCGTCGTATTTCTGCATAAATTCCTTGCCATCGCGAGTGCGCAACACGGCGCCATAGCCGCGCATAGCCTCGGTAATGAGGAACGACGGGCGGTCTCCGGGGTGGTAGAGCGCTGTGGGGTGGAACTGCACAAACTCCATGTCTTTGACAGTGCCCTTGGCGCGATACACCATTGCGATGCCATCGCCGGTGGCGACGAGCGGGTTGGTGGTGGTGCTATATACGGCACCGATACCACCGGTAGCCATCAATGTAACCTTGGAGAGGAAAGTGTCCACTTCGCCGGTAGCGATGTTGAGCACATAGGCGCCATAGCAAGTGATATCCTCGGTGCGGCGCGTTACAATCTTGCCCAAATGGTGTTGAGTGAGGATTTCGATGGCGAAATAGTTCTCAAAGACGTCGATATTCTTATGTTTTTTCACCGTCTCGATAAGGCTGTCTTGAATTTCGGCGCCGGTGTTGTCTTTGTGGTGGAGGATACGAAATTCCGAGTGTCCACCTTCGCGGTGCAAGTCGAAATCACCTTTCTCGTTTTTATCAAAGGCAACACCCCACTTAATTAATTGGTCGATTTGCGAGGGGGCTTCTTTCACTACTTTTTCCACGGCATCGCGGTCGCTAAGGAAATCTCCGGCAATCATGGTGTCTTGGATGTGCTTGTCGAAATTATCGACGAGCTTGTTTGTTACCGATGCCACACCCCCTTGAGCCAAAAAGGTGTTTGCCTCTTCGAGGGTGGTTTTACAAATTAGGGCAACTTTTCCCGAGTCAGCGACTTTGAGCGCGAAACTCATTCCGGCAATGCCCGAACCTATAACAAGGTAGTCATAATGATAAACCATAACAGGAAAATAATAGTTATAATAATTTCAATTAATAATCAAATAAAAAAAACGGCACAGGAATCATAATCCTTGCCGAGGAGAGTATCACAAATGTTTCAAAGCCGAGATTTGCGCTTGCGGGCATTGTGCCGAGAACACAAAACTGCCTGCCACCAGCATATCGGCACCGGCTTGAGCAAGAGCCGCTCCGGTTTCGAGGTTCACGCCACCATCCACCTCGATAATAGTGCCGGCACCCGCTTTGTCAATCATCTCGCGGAGCATCCTCACCTTCTCGATAGTGTAGGGGATAAATTTCTGCCCACCGAAGCCGGGATTCACCGACATCACAAGCACCATGTCGATAGAGCCGATGCAGTGGCGCAGGGTATCGACGGGAGTTGCAGGATTGAGAGCCACACCGGCTTTCATGCCCGCCTCTTTGATGCTGTTTACCACTCTGTCGAGGTGAACGCAAGCCTCTTGATGCACGGTCATGTATTCGCAACCGAGATTCTTCACTTCATTCACAAACTTCTGCGGCTCCACAATCATAAGGTGGGCATCGAGTGGCTTCTTGCTGCGCTTGGCAACATATTTGAGCACCGGAAAGCCGAAGGAGATGTTTGGGACAAACACCCCGTCCATAATATCGAGGTGGAGATAGTCGGCATCGCTATCGTTGAGCATATCTATGTCGTCGTTCAGCCTGCCGAAATCGGCAGAAAGCAGAGATGGAGATGTGAGCATAGTATCTATTTTTTAGGCTTTTTCTTGAATAATTGATAGGCTATGAATCCCACCACAATGAGTAGCAAGGCATAGCCGCCATAGTTGAGGTAACTGTTGTATTTTTCCACCGCTACAAACAACTCCTTCTGTGGAACCCACAAGCTGAGCCAGTAGCCAAGGAGCGTGAGTACAATGTTCCAAACCCCTGCACCGAGGGTGGTGAAAAGTACAAACTTACCGAAGTGCATCCGAGCAAGACCTGCAGGGATAGAGATAAGTTGGCGAACAGCGGGGATGAGTCTGCCGATGAATGTGGAAATAGCGCCATGCTTGTCGAAAAATTCCTCGGCTGTAACCACTTTTTTCTCATCGATGAGACAGATGTGCCCCAAGCGGCTGTTGGCAAATTGATATACGATAGGACGCCCGAGCCACACGGCAAGGTAGTAGTTGATTACCGCACCAATGCAGGCTCCCAATGTGGCGAAAAATGTAACCAGATAGATATTGAGATTGCCATTGTGCATAGCAAAATAGGCTGCAGGCGGAACAACAACCTCCGACGGGAATGGGATAAACGAACTCTCAACAGCCATAAACATGGTGATATAGCCATAATTAAGATTGTTTTGAAACCACCTAACAAATGCCAAGGTGTCAAATTTGGCTACAAACACAACTGCAGCAGCCAAGATTAACAAAAGCGCCGCCGGAACTGCAAGTTTTTTAAACATACTCAGTATTTTAAATATTCTACCGCAAAGTTACAACAATAACTCGAAATAACCACTCATCAACAAATAAAAAACCAGCGAATGACCCCGGTAATACGCCACGGCTGGACTGTCGAGGCGGTCTATCTCGGCAATCCCATGCGGCACGATGAGAAATATCTTCTCATCAACCAAGGATTTGCAGGCAAGCAACGCCTTATGCCTTTCTTCAACCGACAGAATAACGATGACCTTATCCTCGCCATTCAAGCAGCCGGTGTGAGCCGCGGCCGCAATGGTTTCCGAAAAGACAAAGGCGGCGAAAAACTTGCCGAATCGGAAGAAGACCTCCTCGAACACCGCACAGACGGCACCGACGCTTTCGATACACTCTACATCGGCTGCGAGAAATTTCCATATAGAGACGCTTTCTCTATCAATGTTTCGGGTGTAATTTGATTTATTTTTATACTTATTGGGCGATGCGTTGAAATGATTTTGCCCTCGCAAGCGTTGTGCTCCGGGCAGTTCCTTGCGGACATTCGAGAAAATCATTCCACCGCCGGGCTATCGTAAACGGAGCCATGGTCTCCGCCATTCGGCATCTATCCCTATCGCACGGCAAATTATTTTGCCTATTTAAGAATTAATAAGATTGCTGTGCTCGATTTTTGCTCATCCTCGGTATTATCTTTACGGCGGATAATTGCAAATCCACGGAATATACATTATATATGCCCTTAAACATATAGTTTTCGGCATCTTAGTTAAAATTTATTTCGTAACTTTGCAGTTAATATCAATCAGTCTTGATGAAGACCTCAAACTAAATCGCCTTAATCGGCAAACAATCTAAACCAAAACTCACTCGTAGTATGAGAGGCTTGGTCGCCCAGCAAGCACTACAAAGTGGGTTTTGTCTAAATATTATGAGATACTGTTTCTCAGGACATGAATCATTTCAATGCAAATCCCTTTGGTTAAAAAAAGGATTTGATTTCCTGCATAATGGCTATTTGTTCTCTCAATCAGACTCCGTAGTTAAACTTGGAGTAGGCAAAAATATGGTGGCATCCATTCGCTTTTGGCTAAGAGCATTTGGCTTAACCAAAAATGATGTTCCTACTGAATTTGCCTACTACCTATTTGATGAGCAAAATGGTAAAGATAAATTTGCCGAAGACATTTTTACATTATGGCTTCTTCATTTTTTAATAATATATAGCGAAGTCGCAAGCCTTTACAAACTTTTATTTGTTGATTTTCAAAAAGAAAAGAAAGAGTTCACAAAATCTGACATACAAGCATTCGTTAGAAGAAAATGTTCTGTACCTGAACAAAAGAATGTTTATAACGAAAACACTGTAAAAAAAGACATTGGTGTTCTTTTTAAACAATATGTAAGCCCTGATGATATTAAGACAATAGAAGATTTTTCATCATTGCTTATTCCATTGAACTTAATTGTGAAAAAGAACTCTGAAACTTTTTGTTTTTGCTCTAAAAGTGCTGATAATATTGAGCCAGAATTGATATTATTTGCACTATCAATCATTAGAGGAGAAGACAAAACGATTTCTTTCGACAAATTGCAAGAGCTTGCACTAATGTTTTGCATTTCTATAACTACTCTTATTGAAATCATTAAAACTATTGAACAAGAATTCG
>SFER01000107.1 GCA_004557195.1 Bacteroidales bacterium
CGTGCTTTGCGATACAACCAAAGATTTGCGCGCGATAGCCGATACTGCGGACTTAAATCGCTGTTTACAACGGGCGATATTTTCAATGCCGAGTTTGCCTATCATATTGTCCCCACCGAATACGATATTTTTGATTGTGCCACTTATAATGCCAATCCTGCCCGGTTTTATCTGGTGTGCACCGATGTCGAGACCGGCAAGGCTGTGTATCACTGCTGCGAGGAGGGTGGTCATGAGATGTTTGAATGGGTGCGAGCGTCGGCGTCGATGCCGGTGGTGTCGCGGATTGTGGAGATTGCCGGCAAGAAACTGCTTGACGGCGGTGTGAGCGACTCCATCCCGTTACAATTCTTTGAGAATAGCGGTTACACTCGCAATATCGTGGTGCTCACGCAGCCTCTCGGCTATGTGAAGAAGCCCACGCGGATGATGCCGGCGATAAGGTGGTCGTTGCGCAAGTATCCGCTCATGGTGGAGGCGATGGCGCGCCGCCATGAGATGTATAATGCGCAGTTGCGCTATGTTGCCGAAGCTGAGAAAGAGGGGCGTTGCTTGGTGATACGTCCCGATGCTGCGCTTCCAATAGGGCATTTGTGCCACGATGCGGAGCAGATGCAGCAGGTTCACGCTCTTGGATGCGAGGTTGCGCGCCGCCGCATCGATGAGATTAAGAAATTCCTCTCCGACTCACTCAAATAGAGGATTTATAGTTCTTTAGTGCGTTTTTGAGTTCCTCCACCACTTTCACTTGCAACGATTTGGGTGCTACCACCTCGACATTGCTGCCAAGTGCGAGAATTTCTTGCACGAGGTCGAACGTGATGAGAATTTTATAGGTGAAAATCGAGTATTTGTCGTGGATTTCCTCCTGCTGCGATGGGTGGAGCGGCAAGGCGCGCAGGTAGCGAGCCTGTGAGTGCTTCACTTTGAGTTTCACCTCCTTGGCGCTGCCTTTGTCGTGATAAATGCCCACACAATCTTTGAAATACTCCTTAACATCAAATTCGGGCGCCTTGAATGTGGCATCGAGAAGCCTCACTCGCTTGAAGCGGTCGAGCGAATAGGTGCGGATGCCGTTTTTCTTCGGCTCGTTGCCTATCACATACCAGCGCTGCTTGAAGATGCGCAGGAAGTATGGCTCAAGCACCACTTCGGCTGTTCCGGAGCGGTCGAATGGGGTGTATTCAAACTGGATTCTGCGGTTTTCCTTCACGCCTTGAAGGATAATAGCGAGAAATTCGTGGGCAGAGGGGACATCCTCAAACATGATGCGATGTGCCACCATGCGGCTGTCGGCAATGGAGCCGCTCACGGCCATGGAGTCGAGGAGCCACGAACGCAGTTCCCCATCGGCATCGCTTCCGCCTTCGATGCTGTATTCAAAGGTGGCAGGGTTGCAGGCAATGTTGATGTCGAAGGTGGATTCTATGCCGCGCAGATAGGTGTAGAATGTTCGGCGCGGCATAGGATTGCCTCCCGACAGGTCGATATTCTTAACCCACAGGCTGTTGAGTTCCTTGCGCGTGATGAAGCGATGCCGCATAATAGTGTCAACGAGCCAAATGTATTTTTTTATCGTGTCGCCTGCCATATTGTGTTGGTTTTATTCAGATTTCTTGTATAGCAACGCTGCGCCAATCATTGTGAGGGCGGCGTTGAGGAGCAGGAGTTCAAAGCTCATTGTGTAATCGAACGCCGATTTGAGCCATCCCTGGATGAAATAACTTGCCACCGGAGCCGCGATACACACAATCGGCACATAGCGGTCGAGCACACCGCGCTTGCACATCATGCCATAGGCAAACAAGCCGAGGATAGGCCCGTAGGTGTAGCTTGCGATGGTGTAAACCGCGCTGATAGCGTCGTCGTTGCTGATATAGTAGAACACAATTATTACGAGTCCCATAATCACCGACATAGCCACATGCACCATCTTGCGGGTCTTGGTGAGCCCTGCATCGTCTTTCTTCTTGTTGGCTTGGAGAATGTCAACGGTAAACGAGGTGGTGAGCGATGTGAGCGCAGAACCGGCTGCCGAATAAGCCGCCGAGATGAGTCCGAGGATAAACATCACGAGCACAATCACCGGCATAGCATCGGATGCCACAACTTGCCCGAATAGGTCGTCGGTCTTTGCCGGAATCGCCATCCCGGTTTTCTCGGTGTACATCACAAGCACAGTACCGAGAATGAGGAACAATGACACCACAAAAAATTGCATTGTGCCGCTCACCATCATGTTTTTCTGCGACTCCTTGAAGTTTTTGCAAGCGAGTGTGCGTTGCATCATATCTTGGTCGAGACCGGTCATTGCGATAACCATAAACACGCCTGCCACAAACTGCTTCCAGAAATATGTGCCCTCCTTGGGATTGTCGAAGAAGAACACGCGCGAAGTGTCGTGGTCGCCGATAGAAGCGACGAGGGCACCGAAGTCAAGCCCCATGCTTGCTGCGATGAAGTAGATGCAGAGCACCACCGACATCACAAGGCAGATGGTTTTGAGGATATCGGTCCAAATCACTGTTTTAACACCTCCCTTGGCAGTGTAGAGCCAGATGAGGAGGATGGTGAGAATCACGTTTATCTCAAATGGGATGCCAAATTCGTTGAACACGAGCGATTGAAGCACCACGCACACCACATAGAAGCGCACTGCGGCTCCGAGCATCTTGGAGATGAAGAAAAACCATGCGCCGGTGCGATAGGTGCTGTCGCCGAAGCGCTGCTCCAGATAGCCGTAGATGGATATGAGGTTGCGGCGGTAGAACAGCGGCACAAGGAAATAGGCGATGAGGAAATAGCCAAGCACAAAGCCAAACACCATCTGCAGGTAGCTGTAGCCCTTGGCCACCACCATTCCGGGCACCGATATAAATGTTACACCCGAGATTGCCGCGCCAATCATGGCGAGTGATGCGAGATACCACGGAGTGGAGCGGTTGCCGGTGAAGAAGCCTGCGTTGCTCGATTTGCGTCCCGCAAAATAGGACACTACAAAGAGGAGTACAAAATAGCCCGCAATTGTGGCAAGTACAATCCAATGATTCATAAAATAATGAGTTTATTAGGTTTGTTAATCGTTTAGTTTCTATTCGGCGTAGAGGAGGTAGGGACGGCGTTGCTCTTTAAAGCGTGCAACATCCTCGCTCCATGTGGCTTTGATTTCATCGGCGCTTTTCCCTTCCTTTATCATTTTGCGCACTTTCCCGTTGCCGATTAGCAACTCGAAGAAGCTGCGGAAGAAATGGTCGTCGAGGTTGAGATTGCGGTATGCGTCGATTACATATTCAAGATTAATTCCTTTGGCGATGATTTCATCGTCGGGGATTTGAGTGAGGTCGCGACCATAGCACTCGCGATCGAGTTGCGGCGGATTTTTCGCGCCGGGAATGCTGCGCGGAGTGAACGAGAAGTCGTAGCCTTTCATGTTGGGGTGTCCATACACCTGGAACGGTTTGTCGGTGCCGCGACCGAGGCTCACAGGGGTTGCCTCGAAATAGCATGTCGAGGGATAGAGATAAATCGAGTGCATATTGGGGAGGTTGGGCGATGGTGCCACCGGGAGCACATATCGGCTTTGGTGAGTGTAGTTTTTGCACTTTATTATGGTGAGTTTCACCTTTTTGCCATTCTCGAGCCACCCTTCGCCGTTTGCCATGTTGGCGATTTCGCCCATGGTGAGTCCGTGAACAACCGGGATGGGGAGCGCGCCTACCCCCGATTTGTATTTCATGTCGAGGATGGGTCCATCGACATACATCCCGTTGGGATTCGGTCGGTCGAACACCACCACCTCTTTGTCGTATTCTATTGCGGCATTCATGAGGTTTATCATCGTAACGTAGTAGGTGTAGAAACGGAGTCCCACATCCTGGATATCCACCACGAGGACGTCAAATCCGTCCATCACCTTCTTGGCGGGTTTCTTGGAGTTCCCGTCATAGAGCGAGGCAATGGGTATTCCGGTTTTCTCGTCAACGCTGCTCTTTACATGTTCTCCGGCATCGGCATTGCCGCGGAAGCCATGCTCGGGCGAGAAAATTGTAGTTACATCGACACCCTTTTCAAGCATAATGTCGAGGACATGCTTGTCGCCCACCACGCCTGTGTGGTTGCTGAGCAACGCCACCTTTTTGCCCTTGAGCAATGGTACATACTCGCTTGTGCAAGCCGCGCCCACGATTATTTCGCCTGAAGCGGGCGTGTCGCATTTCGCTTTTTTCGCTATCGCCGGGATTGCGATTAGCGCCATCATAACGATGAGAGAAGTCTTTAAAAAATTGTGCATTTCGGTAGTCTTTTAAGTTTATTGCGTAAAGATAGTGATATTTTCATTATGTGTGAAATTATCGCTTGAAAAATGACATAAAATATGCCGGAAACGGAGTTTCAAACGACAAAGCCTCGCCCGAGCGCGGGTGACGGAACACAAGGCGGAAGGCGTGCAGGCACATGCGCTTGGCGCCATCGATGCGTGCGCCATATTTGTAGTCGCCCAGGATGGGATGGTGAATCACCGACATGTGCACCCTAATCTGGTTTTTGCGCCCGGTGTGAAGATGCAGCTCGATGAGCGACAACCCCGGTGCTCGTTTCAACAAGCGCCAGTCGGTCCACGCCCATTTGCCACCGTTGTTGGTGCGGCTGCTCACTATTTTGAGGCTGTCGGTGTCTTTAAGCCAACTCTTCACATGCCCTTCTTCCTGCTCCATTTCGCCCTCTACAACTGCCACGTAGCGGCGGTCGATGATGGTCTTCTGCCAGTCGGCGGTGAGGAGCTGCTGCACCTCAACGCTCTTGGCATACATCATCAGCCCTGTCGTGCGGGCATCGAGGCGATGCACCACATGGGCGTTGCAACGCTGGCGAGTATCGACAAAATAGCGGTCGAGAAGGTCTTTCATATTGAGGCTGTTTCGCCCCACGCCCATCGAGAGCACTTCGTCGGCTTTGTTCACTACTATCAAGTCGTCGTCTTCATACACGATGTCGAAAAACGGCGTGTAGTCGAAACTCTTGGTGGAGCCGCCGGGATGCTTACTTATCTCCACAATCATGTCGGGCATCACCTTGAAGTCGAAGTGGGTCTCCACCTCATGCTCCACGAGCACACCGCCGCCCGAAAGTATCGATTTTGCCTTGGTGCGGCTTATCCCGGCAAGGCTTTTCATCACAAATTCGAGCAATCCACACTCCTCGCGAGCTATAAACTGGGTGTATTTGGTGTCGGCGCGGCGTACTCCCCCCACCGAACGTTTCTTTGTTCCGCGCATTTCAATGCTTGTTTAAGATAATCAATGCCGCTATCACTCCCGGAACCCAGCCGCAGCAGGTGAGCAGGAACACTATAAGCACCGAGCCACATCCGCGGTCGATTACTGCAAGGGGCGGGAAAATTATCGCTAATAATACTCTTAATAATGACATATTCAGGTGGTTTTTTGAAGTTTTACAATGTTATGTGCTGCGCCTCGACCTGTTCGCCGAGAAACACCGATGCGAGTTCGCCGAAATTGCCGCCACATTCGGTGGTGAGGTATTCCACAGTGCCTCCGCGCGAGCATAAGCTCTCGATTTCGGGATGGCGCAACAGATAGTCGGCAAGGCTCTCGCTCACAATCGGTCCCTGCGACACCAGTTTCACCCCCGAGGGGAGGTATTGCGCTATTTTGTCGGCAAGGAGGGGATAGTGAGTACAGGCAAGCAGGATTGTGTCGATGTCGGGGCATTGCGCCATGAGCATATCCACATATTTCTTTACGAAATAATCGGCGCCCGGCTGGTCATACTCCTTGTTTTCGATGAGCGGCACCCACATGGGGCACGCCTGCGAGAAAAGTTCAATTCCGGGAGCGATTTTTGCCATCTCCATGTCGTAACTGTGGCTCTGGATGGTGCCTCGTGTGCCCATCACGCCGATTTTTCCGCTCTTCGACATGCTGCCGAGCACCTCCACGGTGGGGCGTATCACCCCGAGCACGCGGCGCGACGGCGCAATGCGCGGAAGGTCGCGTTGCTGGATGCTGCGCAACGCCTTGGCGCTGGCTGTGTTGCACCCCAAAATCACAAGGCGGCATCCCCGCGAGAAGAGATATTCAACCGCCTGGAGGGTAAACTCATACACCACGTCAAACGACCGATTCCCGTAGGGTGCGCGAGCATTGTCGCCAAGATACAGATAGTCATATTGCGGAAGGCGCTGCTTGATATCCCTAAGGATAGTAAGTCCGCCATATCCCGAGTCGAACACGCCAATCGGCGCTCCTATTTCTTTATTTTCTGCCATACCGCAAATTTACAACATCTTCGTCATGTCGGCAACATTTTAGCGATTTTCTTTGAATTTCCGCCCGCGAATCCGCCCGCTCGATGCACACGGGTCGCAAGCTATGAGGAATTTTCGAGAAAAATTCCATCGAGTCTCTTGACATCGCGCTCAAATTGTTGTAAATTTGCAGAAACAAACCAAACCCCAAAACCGAAATGGCAGATTACGACATATTTATATCCTGTAAAAGCGAAGACTACGAGATTGCGGAAAAAGTCTATAGTTTCCTTAAAGACAATGGCTTTAGCGTGTTTTTGGCACCGAAAGAACTTCGCAAAATGGCAAAGGCAGATTATATGGACGCAATCTCAATTGCACTCGATTCAGCTTATAGTATGATTGTGGTTTCCTCTAAAAAGAAGTATCTCACCAGTGAATATGTTAAGTTTGAGTGGAGTACATTCCTCAATGAAAAACTGAGTGGACGCAAAACAGGTCAGATAATGACGCTGTTGGAAAATATCAAAGTGAGCGAATTGCCAATCCAATTGCGCAAATATGAGTCGTTCACGTTGGAAAATTATGAGAACGTATTGCCATATCTCGAAAAACCTAAGAAAACGGCAAAAAAACTTAAGCCAAAGAATGGGGGTAAGAAGGATGTAAATAACTCTATTAACGATGCCGCAATAGGTAGCGAGGTGCATGTCAAGACCGACATTCCCTGTCGTGTATTGCGCTTCAATAAAGAGCTGATGACAGCACAACCCGATGTTGATAATCTCATTCACCTCAAAAAGGGCTCTCATGAATTTAAATTTGTGAGTATTGAAAACGAACAAGACAATTATTCGCAAGTCTATACGATAAAAGACGAGTGTGAAATTTTGCAAGTAAACCTAACCGAAATCCGTGATGCCCGCCTTGCAAAAGAATCTGAGCGTATCGCTGAAGAGGATTTCAGCCCTTTCAGAGAGGGCTTGACGAGGGTTGAAAAGAATAGGAAATGGGGCTTTATAGACAAAACTGGCAAAGTCGTTATTGCTTTTAACTATGATGATGCAAAAGATTTCAGTGAAGGTTTGGCTGCAGTTAAGCTCAATGGTAAATGGGGTTTTATAGACAAAACCGATAAAGTT
>SFER01000108.1 GCA_004557195.1 Bacteroidales bacterium
CGTTCAGCCGTTGCGCATTTTCGATTTGTAAGTATTCACCCGTTTGAGGATGGTAATGGCAGATTGGCACGTATCCTTTCAGAAATGCTCTTGGCAAGAGGAGATAAAGATGGATTTCGTTTTTATAACATATCATCACAGATTAATAAAGACAAGAATCACTATTATGATATACTTGAACGGATGCAGCGCGGCGATGGCGACATTACCGAGTGGCTTGTATGGTATTTGCAGAAGTTGGTTGATGCTTTTGATGATGCCGAAGCCTTGGTTTCCACTATTCTAAACAAGAGTTTTTTCTGGCAGAAGGCATCATCCGTCCCTATGACTGCACGGCAGATGCAGGTGCTGAATATTTTTCTTGATGGCTATGAGGCAAAGATTACCTCAAAGTCGTGGGCAGCATTGGCAAAGTGCTCAAAAGATACTGCAATACGCGATATTCAAGACCTTATCGGCAAAAATGTCTTGCGCGAGGATATCCCCGGAGCCAAGCGACCAAGTTATTCTATTGTTTATGATAAAGAAGACCTCACTCAATTCTTCACCGAAGTGGAAATACGTGAGGAGAATGGTGCTTTCTATCTCTATGCCTTGTTAAAAGGCAAGAAAAATATCAGAGAACGCATTTTGTCTCTTGATGCCGGTAGATATCTAAAAGGTGAGCTTTCATTGTCTAATCTCCTCAATAAATATTGCTCGTATATGATGGCAAGCCATTAATCTTTGTGTGGTTTAGAATCTTTGCAGCGCCGCCTTCGCTCCTCGTTTTACGATATAGAGTTGCCCCTTTTGTGGAGTCGATATTATGCGCCCGGTGAGGTCGAAATATTGCGATGGTTCATTGCCTCCTGATATAATCAATTCGGATGATGCTTCGTAGGTATAAGACCAATGCATAGTGGATAGGTCAACGGTGATATTATATTGCCTTGGTTGTTCACTATCTATCCAGAAGTTCCATCTGTCGGATGCCGAGGAAATATGTGTCTTATCGTTAGGGTCGGTGCCATACCATATCCTGTTATCTTCATCGTAAATCACGAAGTTTTGCCATGCCTCAGCAATGTCTATCCTTCCGGAATAAATTCCCGAAGTTCCGGCTATTGGAAGCAGAGTTGCGAGTAGGGTGGTGTAGTCTGTGCTGTATATGCCAAGCGATGATGGATATTCCCGCTCTACCTCCATTTTGCCACCGAATGCGTCAAGGGCAATTGTTGGGCGTCCGTCTGTTGTAAACGCGCCCTTGCTATATGCGATCCATCCTAAATTCTCATAATATTCAGGCTTCCATACCCCGTCGGTTTCCGGTTCCCAATAAAAAATTCCGGCGCAACCCTCGATGGCTCTCATTCGTTGGAAAAGGTCGATCATAACCTCTTGAGCAAGTGCCGATTTTGTTACCTCAAAACCTGTCTCACATAGCATCACCGGTAAGCCGAAATCTGCGATTGTCTTTTTCACATGTTTTTCGGCGTTAACATTACTATTAGATGCCGACTCGTCGCTGCTGTTCCACTCTTCAGCTGTAGGATAGTGGGAAAATCCTACCATGTCAACCTTGCCACCGGCTGCAATGAAATCGGGGAAAAACCATTGTGCAGTTTCTGTACCGGCAAGGTGGATTATTACCATCGCATCGGGAAATATTTCCTTCACTGCGTCATATCCGGCATTGCTCAACGCGGCATATTTGGAAAATCTATCTTTACCGGTTTTATCCCAATCGATTTTACCGTATGGAAACACGATACCGCTGTTTGTCTCGTTCCCAACTTGCACCCATTTTGGCGCAATCCCTTCGTCTTTAAGTGCTTGCAATACCTCTGTAGTGTGTTGTGCAAGAGTCATCTTCACCTCCTCCTCATTCAGCCCATTCCATGCTATTGGCGCAGTCTGCGTGCCCGGGTCTGCGAAAAAGTCGCTGTAATGAAAATCTATCAAGATGTCGAGCCCTTGGGCTTTGGCACGCCGGGCTTTTGCTTCCACATCGGTTTTGTTACACCATTCTCCATAGCCATATCTTTCCGGGTCAACGAATACGCGTAGGCGGACAGCATTCATCCCTAATTGTTTCATGAGCACAAACAAGTCGGTTTCAGTTCCATTTGCATCACGAAACTTTCTTCCGGTAGCTTCCATTTCCGTTGCCCAACTGATATCGGCACCGCGTGAAAAATCTTCTGCTACCGACACGATGCTTGTTACAAATATTATCAATGATATTATTACACTTTTCTTCATCTCTCGATATTTTGAACCGACACAAAGATAGTGCTTTTTCTCCAAAGCACATAACTCCGATTAGTTCCAGCAAACAGCTATCGCCATATTTTATCGGACAGCAATAAAAATAAAAACAATTATTTTCTCAAAAAGTTTTATAGACACAAAAATCGCCGACATTTCTGCCAGCGACTTTGTGATTCGGCTGGGACTCGAACCCAGAACCCTCAGCTTAGAAGGCTGATGCTCTATCCAGTTGAGCTACCGAACCTCACCTTGTTTTGCGGCGCAAAGGTAGTGATTTTTTGGCGATTTTGCAAATATTTTGCATCGTTTCTGCTTTTTATCTCACAGAAATGCTTTGTGCAACTGCCTAAACACCTATATTTCAAAATGATATGCTATCGGTGTGCCGATTCTAATCTTTGAGCGGATTCCACCCTTGTGCCTTCAGCTCGAGTTCGGTGTCGTCGCGTGTTATGAGCGCGTAGCCGAGTTCGGGGGCTGTGATGTGTCCTATCACTTTTATATTGTCGAGATTGTTTACTCGGTCGTGCATAGTGAGGGGGATTGTGAAGAGCAATTCATAGTCTTCGCCGCCATTTAGCGCCACGGTGGTTAGGTTCATGTTGAATTCTTCTGCCATCACAGCGGTTTGGTAGTCGATAGGGATGCGTTCTTCGTAGATGCGGCATCCAACGTTGCTTTGCTTGCAGATATGAATGAGTTCTGACGACAAGCCGTCGCTTATGTCCATCATCGATGTGGGTACTATCCCTTCGTCGTCGAGGAACTCAATGATGTCGCGGCGTGCTTCGGGCTTGAGTTGGCGCTCAAGGATGTATTCTTTTCCCGAGAAGTCGGGGGTGAACCCTTTCACTTCTTTTGCCACACGAGATTCGCGTTCAAGGAGTTGCAAACCCATGTATGCTGCACCAAGGTCGCCGCTCACGCATATCAAGTCGGTGTTCTTGGCGCCGTTTCGATACACGATTTTGTCTTTCTGCGCCTCTCCGATGCAGGTGATGCTAATGATGAGTCCGGTTACCGATGCCGAGGTGTCGCCTCCCACGATATCTACTCCGTAGATTTCGCAAGCGGCACGGATTCCGGAGAATAGCTCCTCGATATGCTCCACGGTGAAGCGTTTTGAGATGCCGAGCGATACGGTGATTTGTTTCGGCGTGCCGTTCATTGCGTAGATGTCGGAGAAATTGACCACCGCTGCTTTATATCCGAGATGCTTGAGGGCTACATAGTTGAGGTTGAAATGTATACCTTCGAGCAGGAGGTCGGTTGTTACGAGAGTTTGCTTGTCGCCATAGTTGAGCACGGCGGCATCGTCGCCCACACCTTTAAGTGTGGATGGATTGACATTTTTCAAGTCTTTTGTGAGGTGGTCAATGAGACCAAACTCACCGAGTGTGGAAATTTCTGTTTCAGACATTTTATTGATTCAACAAGATGTGTGCTGATTATACATATTTAATCTAAGGGATTTGTCAATGCGTAGCTTGCGAGACATGACGCAACTCATCCCTGAGCTCTTGAACGAAGTTTTCGCGCTGGAAATTGACAAATTGCACTTCTATCGGGATGTAGAAAATGCACGATTTGAGTGCCTGCGGGAAATATGGGTTGTTGGCAAAGCGGACGGCATCTTTTTCTGTCGTTACTATCATGCGGCGCGCTTTGTCGCTTAGTTTGTTATATCGCGATGCGATGAGGTCGAGGTCGTGTTTCTCGAAGCGATGGTGGTCGCTGAAATGAATCACTTTCACCTTGGCTTTGAAACTGCGCAGATAGCGTACAAATGGCCTTGGGTTGGCGATACCGGTTACGCAGAGTATCGAGTCTGCCTCGGTCAGCTGTGTCATGTAGGGGATGTATGTCGAAAATTCGGGAAACACCGACTGCATATTCCCATAGGCATACTGCGAGAAGAACAGGTGTTGCGATGGATAGAGGTTGAGCCGATTCTTTACAAGGCGGAAGTCGAGCGGATTCATCTCGGGGCATTTGGTTACAATCACCATTGTGGCACGGCGAAGCGAGTCGAATGAGTCGCGCAACCTTCCATACGGCAGAAATTTGTCGATGTCGGGCATGCGGTTGTATTCCATAGTTACCACCGAGATGGTAGGCTTCACCCTCCTGTGCTGATAGGCGTCGTCGAGAATTACGAGATTGATATCGGGATAAATCTCTCGCAATCGGTCGATTCCGAAGCAACGGTCTTCACACACGGCGAGTTTTATCTTGCCGAGGAATTTGTTATACATCTGATACGGCTCGTCACCTATGTCGTCGGGCGAGGATGTCGTCGAGGCGAGGATAAATCCCTTGGTGAGGCGTTTGTATCCGCGGCTCAGAACCGCCACTTTGTATTCTCCTGCCAGTTGCGACACTATGTATTCGGTGTGAGGGGTCTTTCCGGTTCCTCCCACAGCGAGATTGCCCACTACAATCACCGGGATGTCGAACGACCGGGATTTTTTCCATCCCCAATCATAAAATTTGTTGCGCAGCCACACCGCCGCCCCATATACCACTGAAATGGGGCGGAGGATGAGTTCTGATAGTATTTTAGAACGCTTTTTGGCCATGCAACAGAGTTTTTGGTGATTGCTTACCAGACGTATTGTTCGAGCATTCGAGCTTGGATAGGACTCTTCTCAAATGCGTCAACAATGCGTTCCTTCTCGGCGATAACGGCATCGATTTCGGCGCCGAACGATGGACGCATGCTACGCTTGATGTAGCGGCGGAATGCTTTCATCAAGTCTTCGTCGCCGGTTTGTGGCTTAACGATGGCTGGAGTCTCTATTCCGGCTTCATTAGCAACCCAGTCGATTGCGTCCTCAATTCCACCGAGTTCATCTACAAGCCCGATGTTCAATGCCATTTCGCCTGTCCACACTCTGCCTTCGGCTATCGCCTTAATGCTGTCGATAGGCATATTTCTGCCGGCAGCGCAACGCCCTGTGAATAGCTCGTATCCATTGTTCACCATCTGCTGGAAACGATTCCTTACAGTTGCAGGCATGTCGTTGAATGCCGACAATTTGCCAATCTCGTGGGTTGAGATACTCTCGAAATTCACACCGATATTCTTCGAAAGAGTGGACATGTTGAACATCATTCCGAAAATACCGATAGAGCCGGTGAGGGTGGTTGGCTCGGCAAAGATGCGGTTGGCGCCGCATGAGATATAGTAACCGCCCGATGCTGCATAATCGCCCATCGACACCGCTACAGGTTTGCCTGTGGCTTTGAATTTCTCGATGGCTGCCCACATCTGCTCGCTGTCGAATGCACTTCCTCCCGGTGAATTTACACGGAACACAAGTCCTTTAATGTCATCGTCTTCGGCTGCATCGAGGATGTATTCGTTGATATCGTTATAGTTTATTGCGTTATCATCGGCAGAAGAATTGATTTCGCCTTGGGCGTATATCACGGCAATGTCGCCATCGGTATTGTCCGGTTCTTCGAAAAGTGTTGCGGCATCGGCAACCGATACAAAATTTATATCTGTGTCGTCGTCGAGCGACAATTCGCGACGCAATACATCTTCAAATTCAAACTCATACAACTTGCGGTCAACAATTTTATTGTCGATGAGGAAGTCTGTGGGTTGAAGGGGTGCGATGCTGTCAACCCAAGCATCGACATCGGCAACTTTCACTCCGCGACCTTCCGATATGCCTGTCGCAATTCGTTTCCAGATGGAGTTGAGGTATTGCTCGGTTTGCAGGCGGTTTGCATCGCTGATATGCTCGAGCATATATGGCTCAACGGCACTCTTGAATGTTCCCACTTTGAAAATCTCTGCCTTTACACCCACTTTGTCGAGCAATTTCTTGAAATATGGCAACTCGGTTGAGAGACCAAACAAATTTACCATACCTTGAGTGTTGACAAACACGCTGTCGGCAACCGAAGCAAGGTAGTATTCACCTTGAGTATAATTATCACCATAGGCATACACCCATTTGTCGGTTTTTGCCTTGAAGTTGGCAAGAGCCTCATGCACTTCGTAAGCCTTTGCGGTGCCGCATACAAGACCATTAGCCTTGAGCACAACGCCTACAATATTCTCATTCTCAGCGGCAACATCAAGTGCTTTGACCAGTTGGTCGTAGGTGGCGGTTTCGCCTTCGGTTTCGCCCATCAGAGCGAGAAATTCATTTCCGGCATCCTCGCAATCATTGAATCCACCTTCGAGATTGACAAGAAGCACCGAGTTCTTGTCGATAGATACATTGTCTTTGCTCCCGGAGCCAAACGCAATCGCACTCATGGCAAACATCATTATCGACATAATTGTCATTATGATGGTTGCCAAAAACATTGCCACTAAGGTGCCGACAAAAGCGCCAAGGGCAGTAGTGAGAAAATTCTTCATTTTTTATTTAGTTTTGTGTTTATATTTGCATTTCATCGATGTGATGTAGCTACACACCACTCTCAATTTGCAAAGATAGTGCAATCGAAAGCAATATCAAAATAAAATTAAAAGTTTTTTGCAACTGCCAATTCCTCAATCACCTTAATCACCTCAATCTACCGACAACAACCACGAATACTCTATAATTCAACAATGGAAATCGGCAAAGTTCACCGAGAACGAAAGTGCCAACGTCAGCGACAATCAACCGCGCCGGGCGGAAGCGAGCCGACAAAGACCGGCTCGGTAAAACGGCAATCGCACAAACGCAACGAAGCGGAGGCAGCCGTATGATTAAGATACGTTCCGCTGTTCCCTGCGGTGGAGAGAGCAAAAAGAAAAGCCCCGGAGGAATCTCCGAGGCGATGCGTTAGGGATAAGACCGTGCCAGCAGACGCGAAACTCGTTTGAGCGAACCCTTTCGGTCGAGACGTCAGGC
This sequence comes from Bacteroidales bacterium, assembly GCA_004557195.1. GTDB lineage: Bacteria > Bacteroidota > Bacteroidia > Bacteroidales > Muribaculaceae > W0P31-042. Next base: position 7,116 of record SFER01000108.1, read on the forward strand.
TCGATTAACGATAGCCCGACGGCGGAGCCGGAACGCCCTAAATGTTTTTAAATATACTCCATCATATTAATGCCGAATAACAAAAAAGAAGAATTATTCAGTTCAATTATCGTTTAAAACAATATAGGCACATTTGTAAAAATACTTTTCATCAATCTGTAATCTCACATAAGATT
>SFER01000109.1 GCA_004557195.1 Bacteroidales bacterium
CTTCTCTTGCAACAGCATATAAGCCTTATACACAAGGTTCTTCTCAATAGGACAGTCAACGGGATTTCCCGAAGTGGTGAGAATGGTAGTAGAGTGAGTGCCGGGCACACACTCTACTATGTCTTTAAGCGGAATGGGATAAAACACCGTCTCAATATTATGGTATCCATCGGGGCGACGCTCCACAATATCAAGCCCGAGATTTATTTTTGCATTTGGGAATTTAATCATAAAATATCACACTTATTTTGTCGATATGCGGTAGATTTTTCCCTCGATAAGCGAGGCATACACATCTCCGTTATCGTCTATTTCAAAACCGTTGAGCGCACTGTTGCCCATCTTGTAGTGCCACAACACTTTCTGAGAAATCGGGTCGATAGCCACCACAACTCCGGTGCGTGAACCTGCATACACCACACCTTTGCTCTCTACAACAACGCATGGAGTGTGCTCATAGCCCATCTTGGCATCCACAACCCATAGCAGTTTATAGTTCTTCCCCTGTGTGCTCACAGCAACAATCTCGCCATCCATAGTCTTAGCATAAGCCACTTTTCCATCGGCAGAAACTCCAAGGCTTTCTCTCACCTTATAGTCGTTTACTCGCCAAATAGTTTTGCCGTTTTTGCGGTTGATAGCGGTCATATATCTGTCGGGGGCTACGATAATCACTTTGTCTTTGGTAACCACAGGCACACAGTTGCCGGGACCGAGCATATTTGCACTCTTGCCGTTGTTCCATTTCCACTTGAGTTTTCCGGTTTTGCGGTCGAGGCAACGAAGCCAAGTGTCCCAAGCACCAAAAATTACATCATTACCGGATACAACAGGCGCTGCTTGGCAATAATTGTCAATATCATCGAAACTCCAAAGCAATTGGTTGGTCTTGAGGTTCCACGCCTTGAATGTTTTGTATCCACCCTGATACAAAATATCATCTACCACCAATCCATCGGCTACATACAATCCGTGAGTATCGAGAGCACCAACAATTGCGCCACTGTTTGCGGCAAGCACCTTTATTCCACCCGATATAGTTGGGAAATACACATTTCCATCGGCAGACAATGCAGGTCGGGAGAATTGCGAACCGATGCGCGGCGCAAGTCCATGCCACGGGTCACGGCCATCGTGCTTGCTGATTGCCTTCGCTTCGCCGAGCGATGTCCCGAAATAGATATTATCGGCATCAATTGCAAGGCGAGTGAAGATTGAGGCGCCATCGACATGAATCAAATCCACAGTAACGCCCTCGGGCAAGCTGTTTATTCTTGGAGCGACATCGGTCAATTGCGGAATCTCCTTTTTGATGGGGAAAGCATTTACAAGAACAGGGATTACGCCCAATTTCTTGTTCCATTGCTTTATACTGTCGTTTACGACATCAATTAAGGTGTAACCATAATCACCGTTTTTCATATCGAGAGCGCGATTGATAAGTCCGTCGATACCCACACCCTCATAGTAACGGAATTGGTGATAATGACCGCAAAGATGCACTGCAACAGGATATTTCTGCAACACCCTCACATAGTCGTTCATATTATCGAGGTCGGGTAAAAGCGGATAGTGGTTAACCGAAATCACCTTCATTCCCGGCTTCACTCTGTCGCGAAGGGTATTGTCGAGCCAAGAGAGGTCTTCTTGTTTCACATGCCCGTCGCCCATCTTCATATAAGGACCACAAGCGATACCCACAATCAAGAGGTCATCCACCTGAGTAACGAAACGGTCGGAGCCCCATATATCGACAAAAGTTTTCCCGGCGCTCTGCGACCAGTTGAGCTCATGATTGCCAGGAATCACATAAAGAGGTTTTGTAAGAGCGTCGAGAATAGATTTCACATTATTTAATTGCACGTCGCTTCCCTCATTTGTAAGGTCTCCGGCAAGCACCACCACATCGGCATCACCACTATTGATTTCGGCAATGGCTTCACGCAATTTTGCGTCGTTGGCATTACCCGGTGTTACATGGACATCGGCAAGAAGTGCGATTCTTGTTGCGCTTGCACTCAACAATACACATAAAGAAATTAACGAGAGAATTAATCTTTTCATTATCATATAAGATTTGTGGTTTAGACATAGTTTTCACTGCAAAGATAACCAAAATGTAGGCAACAAAGAACAAAAAGAGGATAAAATAATTGCATATTAGGCAAATATTTCGTAACTTTATGCTCCAAAATCAAAACAAGCTACTATGGAAAGAAAAATAGTGATATTGGATGGCTATGCTGCCAACCCCGGAGACCTGTCGTGGGACTCGCTGCAAAAATTCGGCACTCTTGAAGTGTATGACCGGACATCTCCCGAACAGATATTGGAACGCGCCAAAGGTGCATTCGCAATTTTCACAAATAAGGTTGTTATCACCGCACAAATCATAGAATCACTGCCGGAACTGAAATTTATCGGCATACTTGCCACAGGATATAACAATGTGGATATCGCCGCAGCGAAGGCTCACGGAATACCGGTGTGCAATGTTCCGAATTACAGTTCGCAATCGGTAGTGCAAACAGTGTTCGGGCATCTGCTCAACATCACCACTCAAATCGAACGGCACGCACAATCGGTTGCCGCCGGCGACTGGGTGAAGTCGCCAGATTTCAGTTATAGTCTATCACCGATGAGGCAGATTGCCGGACTTACAATCGGCATCTACGGGCTTGGAAACATAGGCAAAGAGGTTGCAAAGATTGCTCACGCCTTTGGAATGAAAGTAATCGCTCTAACATCCAAGGAGCAAACTCAACTCCCGGAATACATCACAAAAGTGGAGAAAACCGAGTTCTTCTCGCAAAGCGATGTGTTGTCGCTAAATGCTCCACTGTGTGCCGACAATCATAATTTCATTTGCCGCGAGACCCTTGACTTGATGAAGCCAACAGCCATCATAATCAACACCGCCCGAGGCGGACTTGTGGATGAGGAAGCCCTTGCCGACGCACTCAACAACAGGAAGATTGCAGCCGCTGCAGTGGATGTGCTAAGTTGCGAACCACCGAAAGAAGACAATCCGCTGCTCTCGGCGCAAAACTGCTACATCACGCCACACATTGCATGGACAAGCGATGTGGCACGCAAATCTCTGCTCCGCATCTCTGCCGAAAACCTCGAAGCCTTCATTGCAGGGCATCCGATTAACATGGTAAACAAATAGCGACATGGATAGCATCCTACAAATAGAAAACCTCACAAAATCATTTGGAGACAGAATCCTCTTTGCCAATCTCTCTTTCGGGGTGTCGGAGGGGGAGAAAATCGGCATCATAGCCAAAAACGGCTCCGGCAAATCCACCCTCATGAGCGTGCTCACAGGGCACGAACAATACGACAGCGGCAAAATCACATTCCGCAACGATTTGCGAATCGGCTACCTCGAACAGGTGCCGGTGTTCAATCCCGAAAGCAGCGTTATCGACGCTTGCCTCGACAACAATGACGAGGTATCTGCCATTCTCAAGGAGTATGAGCGCGCCGCGATGGCGGGAACAGACATATCCAATCACATCAGGAAGATGGACGCAGCCAACGCCTGGGACTACGAAGACCGTTTCAAGCAGATTCTTTCGCAACTCGGCATTGACGATGTGAATCAGCCAATGGGAGAATTGTCGGGCGGACAACAGAAGCGAGTGGCAATAGCGAGAGTGCTCATCAGCAACCCCGATTTGCTGTTTCTCGACGAGCCGACCAACCATCTCGACATCGCCACCGTTGAGTGGCTCGAAAATTACTTGTCGAGAAGCCGAATCACCCTACTGATGGTTACACACGACCGATATTTCCTCGACAATGTGTGCAACAAGATAATGGAAATCGACATCGATGGCGTTTATCCCTACAAAGGCAATTACGACTACTATCTTGAGAAACGCGCCGAACGACTCGAGCAACAGCAGTCGGAAGTAGCCAAGGCGAACAACCTGCTCCGCAAGGAACTCGACTGGATGCGTCGCCAGCCACAAGCGCGTGCCGGGAAAGCAAAATACCGAATCGACGCATTCTACGAGTTGAAAAAGAAAGCCTCCAATGTGAGACGCGAAGAGAACGTGAAGTTGAATGTGCAATCGGGCTATATCGGCAACAAAATCTTCGAGGCTCATGAAGTGAGCAAGCGATATGGCGACAAAGTGATACTCGACGATTTTGAATACATCTTCGCGCGCTTCGACAAAGTGGGTATCGTTGGAGAGAATGGTGTCGGGAAATCGACATTCGTGAAGATGCTTCAAGGAATGGTGAAGCCCGACTCGGGACATTTCGATGTTGGAGACACCGTAAAATTCGGCTATTACGGTCAGGAAGGCATCGAATTCAACAACGAAATGAAAGTGATAGATGTGGCGCGAGAAATTGCCGAAGTGGTCTATTTCGATGAGAAAAACCACTACACTGCGGCTCAATTCCTCAATCTGTTTCTATTCTCCCCCGCCGACCAGCAGAAATATGTGTACAAACTGAGTGGCGGCGAGAAACGGCGATTGTACTTGGCGACAGTGCTGATGAGAAAGCCCAACTTCCTTATTCTCGATGAGCCCACCAACGACCTCGACATCGTTACACTCGAAGTGCTGGAAGATTACATCGAGAAATTCAAGGGGTGCGTGATAATAATCTCGCACGACCGCTTCTTCATGGACCGCTGTATCAACCACCTGTTTGTGTTTGAAGGGAATGGCGTGGTGAAAGACTTCCCCGGCAACTACTCGGAATACCGAGAATGGCGCAAGGAGATGGAACGAGAGAAAGCGCAAGTTCAAAAGGCATCGGAGCAGCCAAAGTCGAAACCGACTCGAGAAAGGAACAACAACCGCCTCACATTCAAGGAGCGGAAAGAGTTGGAACAGCTGACAGCGGAGATTGACGCTCTTACCGAGGAGAAGAAGCATCTCGAAGCGGTGTTTAGCGGAGAAGAGCAAACCGAAGACTTTGACGCGGCATCGAAGCGCTACAACGAAGTGAAGGATATTCTCGATGAGAAAGAGATGAGATGGCTCGAGCTATCCGAGAAAGAATGAAACCGGAATAGAAACGCCGCAAGCACTTCGGAAAGGCTTGCGGCGTTTGTTTTGTGGAAAAGAGTTACTGTTCTTAACATTCAAAATCGACACATGCACGACTGTCTTTGTGGCCTGCAAGAAGACCGGCAGCGGCAACGTGAGCCGGATGCTTGGCATATACTTCTACATCTGCCATTTTATCGACAATTGCAATCAACACCACATCCCACTCTTCGGCAGGGTTTTCGTTGATGCCCACTTCCATACTGCGGAGAACATCGATTTGGGCAGGCAAAGCGAGGAGAGCGGCTTTGAATTTCTCAGCCACCTCTTTACGCTGTTCGGGAGTACCGGACAATTTGAAAGAAACGATATGTTTTACCATAACTATATTATTTAGAGTTGTATAATCTTTCTCTTGCTTCGATTACGCGAGAATCTGTGATGTAATCATCGTAGTCCATAATCTTATCGATGATGCCATTGGGGGTTAATTCGATAATGCGAGTAGCGACAGTTTGAATAAATTCGTGGTCGTGGCTTGCCATGAGAATATTCCCCTTGAAAGTCTGCAGAGTGTTGTTGAAAGCCTGGATAGACTCCAAGTCGAGGTGGTTGGTAGGAGAATCGAGGATGAGAGTGTTGGCATCAGTCATCATCATGCGGGCAATCATACAGCGCATTTTTTCGCCACCGGAAAGCACCGAAGCCTTTTTGAGCACCTCCTCGCCCGAGAAGAGCATCTTGCCGAGGAAGCCTTTGAGATAAATCTCGCTGGAATCGGAGCTATATTGGCAAAGCCAATCCACAAGGTTGAGGTCGGTGTTGAAAAATTCGGTGTTATCGAGAGGGAGATAGGCAGTGGTGATAGTCTGCCCCCACTCATAAGAGCCGGCATCGGGTTTCATCTTGCCATTGATAATTTCAAACAGCGCGGTCATAGCCCTGGGGTCGTGGCTAAGGAACACCACTTTGTCCCACTTCTCGATTTGGAAATTCACATCGTCGAAAAGCACTTCGCCATCGACACTTGCACGAAGACCCTTAACTTCAAGTATTTTATTGCCCGGCTCGCGATTGGGAGTAAAGATGATTCCCGGATAGCGTCGCGAAGATGGCTGAATTTCCTCGATATTGAGTTTTTCCAACATCTTCTTGCGACTTGTGGTTTGTTTCGACTTGGAAACATTAGCGCTAAAACGCTGAATAAACTCGAGCAACTCCTTGCGTTTTTCCTCAGCCTTCTTGTTTTGCTGCTGTTGCTGACGAAGAGCGAGCTGACTCGACTGATACCAGAAGCTGTAGTTACCGGCAAAGAGAGAAATCTTATTGTAATCGATGTCGAGAGTGTGAGTGGAAACGGCATCGAGGAAGTGGCGGTCGTGAGAAACCACGAGGACAGTATTCTCGCAGTTGGAGAGATATTCCTCGAGCCAAGCGACAGTGTCGAGGTCGAGGTCGTTGGTAGGCTCATCGAGGAGGAGGTTATCGGGATTACCAAAAAGAGCCTTGGCAAGAAGGACACGCACCTTTTCCTTACCACTGAGGTCCTTCATTAGCGAATAGTGCTTATCCTCTTTAATACCGAGACCGCTAAGGAGCATAGCTGCATCGCTCTCGGCATTCCAGCCTTCGAGTTCGGCAAAACGCTCCTCGAGTTCGGAGGCGCGAATACCATCGGCATCGGAGAAATCGGGCTTAGCATAAAGCGCGTCTTTCTCCTTCATAATATCCCAAAGGACAGTGTGTCCCTGGAGGACAGTGTCCATAACAGAAAACTCGTCAAACTCGAAGTGGTCCTGACTAAGAACCGACATACGTTCACCGGCACCTTGAGAAACAGAGCCGGAAGTGGGAGTAAGTTCGCCGCTGAGGATTCTCATGAGCGTACTTTTACCTGCGCCATTAGCGCCAATAATACCATAGCAATTACCGGGAGTGAATTTAAGATTAACATCCTGGAACAGGATTCTTTTCCCGAATTGCATACCTAAATTAGTTACTGCAATCATTACCTTAAAAAATTGAGATGCAAAGATAGTGTAAATCGGCGGGATAACAAAATGAAATGGCGAGAAAAGGGAAAAAGTAATAAAAAAACGGCGGGGGATTAATTAACATTTGCTACAAAATATTTTAACACTTTTACAGATTAAATAATTGTGTGTAAATTTGCAGCGTTTTAATAAAATATGAAAATAATGAAAAAAATCTTAACTATCGCATTGGCAGCATTGGCAACATTGAGCGCCTCTGCCGAAGGCTATCAGGTGAACACGTTGAGTGCACGCCAAGTAGCAATGGGACACACAGGTGTCGCACAGAAATTAGGAGCCGAAAGTATGTATTTCAATCCTGCCGCATTATCATTCAGCAACAAGACATTAGATTTATCTGCAGGAGTAACAGGCATCATTTCCACGGCAGGTGCCACCATCAATAATAAATACTACGAGACAGACAACAAGGTGAGCACACCGCTTTATGTTCACGCAGCATTCAAGGTGTATGACAATCTTCAAGCCGGAGTATCGTTTTACACTCCCTACGGAAGTAATATCAACTGGTCGAAGAACTGGGCAGGAGCCGTGCTCAACCAAAGTGTGAAATTGTCAACCTATGTAGTGCAACCGACACTCTCGTATCGCATACTCAAGAATCTCTCGGTAGGTGTAGGTTTGTGTATCGCATGGGGAAGCGTAGATTTGAACAAAGCGCTTGTAAATCCGAAATCGCTCGATATGCTCATAAATGCCACACAAATGCCTGTTCCCACATTCGGCGAAATAAGTCCGGCATCGGTAAACCTTAAAGGTACAGCCGAGGTCGCAGTGGGATATAATGTAGGTATCATGTGGGACATCAACGAGCATTTTACACTCGGTTTATCGGCACGCTCAGAAATGCAGATGAAGGTTAAAACCGGTGATGCTACCGTAGAATATGCCAATGAGATTGCAGAACAACTTCTGCAGGATAAAATCGGTGTAATCAACTCGGCAAACTTCAAAGCAGAGATGCCGATGCCGATGACAACCACAATCGGTGTATGCTACAAGCCGAACAAACGCTGGAAATTTGCATTCGACGCACAAATGACAAAATGGAATGCTTACGAGAATCTCGATATTGAATTTCTCTCGGAACAACTCAACCCATTTAACCAGCACATCGAGAAAAATTACAAAAACGCATGGGCATTCCGCGTTGGCGCACAATACGCACTCACAGATAGAATGGACTTGCGCGCCGGCTTCAACTATGATATGACTCCGGTTGATAACAACTTCTACAATCCCGAGACTCCGGGTATGGACAAGATTTCTCCGTCTCTTGGTTTCTCTTTCCGTCCATATAGCCGACTCTCAATTGACGTAGCATGCGCTTACGTTTACGGATTGAGCGAAGACAATGCATCATGCAACTATGATGATTTCATCTACAAGAATTATCCACAATTCGGACAACCTGCAACTCAAACAATCAAAGGCAAATACACGGTACATGCCTGGACACCTTCGATTGGAGTAAGTTATTCATTCTAAGCACATAGACACATTATCAATCATACGTAATTTGAAATGGAACGGGAGGGAGCGTGAGTTTCTTCCCGTTTTTCGTGCAAGTGTGATGGAAATTGGGCTTGCGGGGTGCGGCGGCTCCGGGGGCAAGGGGATTCAAGGTGCGTGTGCTCCGATGGCGGAGCTTGCGCTGCGTGAGCAGCGGGGGTGTTTTAGATAGGGCCAAT
>SFER01000110.1 GCA_004557195.1 Bacteroidales bacterium
ATGGTGCATTTTTCGGTGCCTTTTTCATATTCGGCGCTTTCGCCAGGCTCGAGGCTGTGGAGTTGCGGCTTGATTTTGCTCTTCCCCACAAGCACTTTCCCTTCTTCGAGGGTTGTTGTGATTATTTTGTCCTCGGGATAGGCTTTTACGTTGAATTTTGTGCCGGTTACCTTCACCATCATGTCGTAGGCTTTGACGATAAATGGGCGGTCTTCGTCTTTTGTTATTTCAAAGAATGCCTCTCCTTCGATTCTCACTTCGCGTTTCGATGCGGTGAAATTCTCGGGATAATATAGGTGTGTGTCCGAGTTGAGTTCCACTTTACTGCCATCGGGGAGCACCACAATCATCTTGTCGCCGCGCTGAGCATAGATTTCATGTATCTCTGGCTCTTCCCACTTCGATAGTCGATAGGTGCCATAGCCAAGGCCGAGAAGCACAAGCACTGCTGCTGCGTAACTCACGATTTTCAATGCCATGGATGTGCGTTTGGCGCAAACCTCTTTCATCAAGGCTTGGAACACTTTGTCTTCTTCAAATTCGGGGATGTCGATATTGGCAGTGTCGATAGGTTTCCCTTCGATTATGTTGTTAATGTCTCTGTCGATGTGTTCTTCGATGTAGTCAAACACTTCGGGTGCTGTTTTGTTTCTGTTGAATAGTCCCATTTTGGAGTTTATTTTATTACTAATACACAATCGCCTCCAAAAAGTATTATATAAAAAAAGAAAAAAGTGGAAAAAATTCACATTTTCTCCACTCTACTCTAATGTTAACTTAAAAAATATTTATGAAAAAATGCTATTGTTCGAGGTTGAGTCGTTTTAGAACGATTATCTTTTTCATCTTGTTGTCGAGGAGGATTACCTCGCTTGACTTCTCTACCGAGAAGTATTCCACGCTTTCGAGGGCAACAAGAAGTTTGGTCTCGAGGTTGATTTCGGGGCACATCATTCGGGTGGATGCTATGTCCTGGAATTGAATTGCGTTCTTTTTCTTCGGGTCGAGCACTATGCAGCCGTTGATGATGTTGCAACCGCTGTTGCCGTGAAGTTTCAATTGGTCGGTGTCGATTGTTATCTTCACTCCATTCTTGCCAAACGATTCGCCGTTGATTTCTTTCACCGTCCATGCTCCGTTGATTGCCGAGAGGTTGTGTTTGCGCAATTTGAGCACTCTATTGCCGTTTTTGTCGTAGATGCTCAAGTGCACGATGCCGTCGATTGTGGAATAGGAGTAGGTGCAGGCATCGCCTATGGCTTTGTTTATCGCCGATTCGGTTTTCATGTCGGGGCAAGCCATCATCGTACTTATAATATTGGTAAAAGTGATGGTTTTCCCTTCACCCATTGTGAATCCGCCGTTGATAACATTGCAACTGTTGTTGCCATAGATGCGCTTGTCTTTTGCGCTGAACACAAGATATGGCATCTCATCTTTGTCGATTTTGTGATTGCCTACTGCCACAATTGTCCATTCTCCTGCAATTTTGCGGTAATGCTTGGCAATTTCGGTGCCCGATGTGGTTTCGTTTGAAGTGGTGTTGTCGGTCTCTTCCGGCACCACATCTTCTTCGATGGGAATTTCTTTCCCCTCGACTTCTGTCCCTGTTGTTACATTTTTCTGGAATAGTGAGCAACCGGTGAGCATTGTTGCCGATACCAGCATCGCTATTACAATTCTTTTTTTCATTAGCTAAATTATTTATGATTGTTAAAGTGAATTTTCGTCCCAGTGTGCGCGTTTCGGATACTTCGATGGCAGGAGCAACAGGCGGAGCGAGGTGCTGTAGGTGAAATATGCCCATACCCAGTGGGTGAGAACGCTCACCTTGTTGCGCATTCCAAGGAGTGAAATCAAGTGAATAAACATCCATGTGAGCCATGCCGGTCGTCCATAGAGGTGCAGGTGGTTAAGGTCGGCAACAGCGCGGTTGCGTCCTACTGTTGCCATCGAGCCTTTGTCGTTGTAGCGGAATGAGTACTTCATTTCTCCGCAATTGAGGTTCTTGGCAAGGTTGGCTGCCTGCTGGATTGCTACCTGTGCGAGTTGCGGATAGCCTCTTTCAAATTCTTTGGATGTGAGGAATGCGATGTCGCCAAGTGCGAATACATCTTCCACGCCCTTCACTCGGTTGTATTCATCCACGATGAAGCGGTGTCCGGGACCGTAGGTGTCGTCGCTAAAGCCGTCCATGCTTTCGGCGGTGATACCGGCTGTCCATATCAGTGCCTCGCAGTAGTGTGTGGTTCCGTCGGAGAGCGTTACGACATTGTTTTCGTAGCTTTTCATGTTCACTCCGAGTTTGACGTCAACCATCAAGTGCCCGAGATATTCGTAGGCATGTTTCGATGCTTCTTCACTCATGGTGCGCAACACGCGGTCGGCTCCTTCGATGAGTGTGATTGATATTTCGTCTTGGCTGATTTCGGGGTATTCGCGACCGAGGATGTAGCGTTTCATTTCGCCGAGTGCTCCGGCTACCTCTACACCTGTGGGTCCGGCTCCGATTACCACGAAACTCAATATTTTGCGACGCGACTCGCTATCTTTGCACAAGCTTGCGCGCTCTAATCTTTCAAGTATCTCGCTTTTGAGTCGTAGGGCTTCCGACATCGATTTGAGTGTGAACACGCTCTCTTTGAGGTTGGGGATGCCGAAGAAGTTGTTGGTAGTTCCTGCTGCAATCACCAATTTGTCGTAGGGAATCACATCGAATTGTGTTTCGATGGTCTTTTCCTTGGTGTTGACGCGCTTCACGTCGCCCATTCTAAACACTGCGCCTTTGATTTTGCGTATCTCGCGGCGGAATGGGAACGATATGCTGCCGGAATCGAGTCCGGAGGATGCAATCTGGTAGAACAACGGTGGGAATGAGTGAAAGTTGTTTTTGTCAACAAGAATCACTTCATATTTCTTTTTGTCGAGTTTCTTTGTGAGGTTGATTCCGGCAAAACCGCCTCCCACTACTACAATACGTTCTTTTTTGGTTACTTCTTTGCCCATAATTCTATATCTATTTTTTGATTTTTTGTCTTCTAATGAATTTCTGCACAAATATAGAAAAATTTCTTTAATTTATCTACGGTTTTAAGTATTTTTATACTATGAATTTGCTTTCTCTCACAAAAGTATGTTAATCGGCTCTATTTAATGCACTTTTTCTACACGTTTTCACTATCTTTGTGCAAATTTTCCGGACTATGAAGTTTATCCATTCTATAAGATATATTTTTCTCGTAGCACTGTCGCTCGTCTCGTTCCTTGCCGGGGCGCAAATCAATACCGACCAGGTGGTGGCGATTGGCAGAAATGCGATGTATTTCGAGGATTACATTCTTTCTATCCAATATTTCAATCAGGCGATTGCCGCCAAGCCCTATCTTGCCGAGCCTTATTTCTTCCGAGCGGTGGCTAAGTTGCAACTCGAGGATTATTCGGGTGCCGAGGCTGACGCTTCGCTCGCCATCGAGCGAAATCCGTTTATTGTCGATGCCTATCAGGTGCGAGGAATCGCTCGCCAGAATCTAAAGGACCTCGAGGGGGCTGTCGCCGATTACGACAAGGGGCTTGAGCAACTCCCTGAGAGTCAGCCGTTCCTGCTCAATAAGGCTGTCGCGCTCACCGAATTGAAGCGCTTCGACGATGCTTCCACCACTTTCGAGCATCTTTTCCGCTTCTATCCCAATTTCGACCGCGGCTACATTGCCCGGGCGCAGATGAACATCGAGCGAGGCGACACTGTGGCTGCGCTTGCCGATGCCGACAAGTCTATCTCGCTCTCGAAGACCAACGCCGACGCGTTTGCGCTGCGTGCCGCCATTAAGATGCAATATAATAAGGAGTATGAGGCGGCTCTTGCCGATTTCGATAGCGCTATCAAACTCGAGCCGCAATATGCCCCTTATTTTATCAATCGCGCTTTTGCCAAATACAGCCTGGATGATTATTTCGGCGCTATGGCAGACTATGACTATGCGGTGAGCCTCGACCCGACTAATGTGGTGGCTCGTTTCAACCGCGGTTTGCTCCTTGCGCAGGTGCGCGACAATAACAAGGCTATCGCCGATTTCTCGTTTGTCATCGAGATGGAGCCTAATAATGTGATGGCGCGATACAATCGTGCCGAACTCTATGCCGCTACTCGCCAATACGCTCTCGCGGTTGCCGATTACGATGTGGTTATCGATGCTTCGCCCGAAATGGCGGGCTTATATTATGCCCGCAGCGAGTGCAAGCGTCTCTCGGGCGACATTGCCGGTGGCGAGCGCGACTACAATAAGTCGCAAGCGCTCTATCGCGCTCGCAAGAAGCGCGGTGCGAAAGGCACAGGCACTCCCGCCGCCGACAGCGCCAACGCTGCCGATGAGAATCCGGCAGGGGAGGGGGCTCCCGACGACGAGGAGGTGAAGGCGATGTTCCAAACTCTGCTCACTGTGGAGCCGGAGACCAACGAGAAGCCTCGCTATGACAACAAGACGCGCGGTCGCATCCAGGATTCCAATTTCCGCATCGATGCTGCGCCGATGTTCTTCATTTCCTACTATTATTCGCTCTCCGACCTTAACAATGCGTCGAATTTCGCTCGTGAAATCACCGACCTCAATGAGCGGAAGGTGCTCGCCGCGCCGCTCTATCTCACCAATGTGTCGCAGTCGCTCTCGGAGGAGGAGATTTCTCGCCATTTCAATTCCATCAACTATTACACGGGGCTTATCAGCAACAATCCGGGGCGGAGCATCGACTATTTCGCACGCGCTATCGATTTCTTCCTCGTGAAGAACTATGACGCGGCGCTTGCCGATCTCAATCGCGCCATTTCGCTCAGTCCCGATTTCACGCTCGCCTATTTTGCGCGTGCCAATGTGCGCATGAGCATTCACCTTGCGTCGCAGGCGTGCCCTGCGGCTTCCTCGCCACAAACCGGTGCCGCGCTCCCCGATGCCGGGGCTATGATTGCCGAAAAACGTGCTCTCAACGATATCCGCGAGGTGATTTCCGACCTCGACGAGGTGATTTCCCGCTCGCCGCAGTTTATCTATGCCTATTACAATAAGGGGTGCGCGCTCTATATGATGCGCGACTACACTTCCTCGATTTCGGCGTTCTCCAAGGCTGTGGAGCTGAAGCGCGACCTCGGGGAGGCTTACTACAACCGCGGCTTGTCCTATTTCAGCCTCGGAAACAAGGCTCTCGGCACTGCCGACTTGAGCAAGGCGGGCGAACTTGGTATCTCGCCGAGCTACAGTGTGCTAAAGCGGATGTCGCGATAGCGATTTTTTTCATTTTTTGTTATGCAAATATTCAAAAGTGCATTTTGGATTTATCATTTAGGTGATAAATTGTCGTTTTCGCCACTTAACATTCGTTTTTTTCAAATCATTGTTTTCCAAATACTTAATTATTTATATTTCTTACTTAAAATCAAATAAGGGCAAAATTCTATCGAAATATCCAAAATATTAACACTCTTTAACCCTCCCCCGGTAGATTTTTTTATAAAAACTCATTAATTTTGCGACGCATTAATAAAAATAATTAATTGCCATTGGAGCTTTATACATAATTATTATTAAACAATGTGAACTGATATCTTCAAAACAACCGGAATTGCCGAACCTTTTAAAAAAAATTAAATGGATTAGCCAAAAATTCAAAGCCGGGTCAATAACCTTATGTTATGATGTATCACTCTATTTGTTTATGTTGTAATAATCGATGAGGCGTTTATTATATATATTAATTATTTGTATGTTCTCGCTATCGGTAGCGGCTCAGACAATGTGGTCCGACTCTGTGAAAATCTATTTCCGACAGAGCCGCATCAACTATGTGCCTACGCTTCACGGCAACCAACTCGCTCTCGACAAGATTGCCGACTCCCTCGCCATTGTGGGCGGCGACACTTCGCTATATCGCCTCCGCCGAATCCATGTGGTGGGCGCGGCTTCGCCCGAAGGTAGCATCCGTTTCAACAAATGGCTCTCGGAACAGCGTGCCGCTACTCTCTTTAACTACCTCATTTCCAACGGCACTTTCCTCACGTCGGTTGCCGACTCGGTGAAAACTCACGAGTTCCTCGGTCGTGACTGGCGAGGCTTGCTCCGCATGGTGCAGAACGACTACAACACCCCCTCGCGCGACGAGGTTATCGCCCTCCTCAATGACATTATTTCCACCGACGGCGCGGTTATCGACGGTGTCGATCCGCTCTTGCGCCTCAAGCGCCTCGCCGGTGGCAAGCCATATTTGTATATGTATCGCAAGATGTTCCCCGAACTCCGTGCTTCAAAGGTGGTTCTCTGGTTCGACCGCGTGCCAAATCCGTTCAACGCGCCTTCCATCGCGCCCCGGTTGGCTCCGCTGTCGCTTTCCTACGCTCCTGTGCCCGAAATCTCGGTGAACGCGGTGCCGCAGCCGCGCAAGGCTCCTTCCCCTTTCTACATGTCGCTCCGCACCAATATGCTCTACGACCTCGGGCTGGTGCCTAACATCGGCGCCGACTTCTACCTCGGCAAGAACTTCTCGCTCTCGGCTTTCTGGACCTATGCCTGGTGGAAAACCGACCGCAAGCACTGGTATTGGCGCACCTATGGCGGCGACGTCGCTCTCCGCTACTGGTTTGGAAAGGCTGCTGCCGCAAAGCCGCTCACCGGGCATCACATCGGCATCTATGCCCAGGCGCTAACCTACGACTTCGAGTTCGGAAACAAAGGTTACATGGCTGGTCAGCCGGGTGGCAACATCTTCGACCAGGCAAACCTTGGCGCAGGCATCGAATATGGCTATTCTCTCCCCATCGCTCCGCGTCTCAACCTCGATTTCACTGCCTCGGTTGGATACATGGGCGGCAAGTGCTGGGAATATGTCGCCGAAGACGACTGCTATGTGTGGCAACGCACCAAGAAAACCCGCTGGTTTGGTCCCACCAAACTCGAAGTGTCGCTTGTGTGGCTCATCGGCAAGGCTAACATCAATTTAGGAAAAGGAGGCAAGCGATGAAATTCTCTGTTTTCTCCCGATTCCTGCTCGCGTCGTTGATTCTGCTTCTCGCAGGG